>DFBZ01000083.1 GCA_002366835.1 Gammaproteobacteria bacterium UBA3067 | reverse complement strand
GAGAGATACAAGGTTGGGTTGAACAAAGTGAAACCCAACAGACCTACCAGCGAGCGCTGTTATTGCCACCCTGTAAGGTGTTGGGTTGCACTCCGTTTAACCCAACCTACGGGGTTTTTTTTGGAAATAGCTCAGTTACTTAAAAGAAATAAGTACTGCTTATAGCTTGGCCGAAAAAATCAGAGCGCGGTGCTTGTGTTAAAGCTGCCCGCGCGCCCAAGCTACAATATCCTTCGACATCATGGCTCCCGCTTGGCGGGCGACTTCCTTACCTTTGAGGAATAAAGCCAGGGTGGGAATGCTACGAATACCGTGCTGTGCGCCGAGGTTTTGTTCTACTTCGGTATTCACCTTGGCAAGGCGTATATGCGGTTCCAGTTGTGTGGCCGCTTCGGCAAACTGAGGTGCCATCATCTTGCACGGCCCACACCAGGGTGCCCAAAAATCCACTAACAGGGGGATGTCACTGCGCGAGGCGTGTTTGCTAAACGTGGCGGCGGTGAGCTCAATGGGCTGGCCACTAAAAAGGTTTTGGTGGCATTTTCCACATCGGGGCTTGTCTGTTAATCGCGTATTGGGAACACGGTTGAGTGCTGCGCAATGGGGGCAGCTTATTTGTAAGGTTTGGCTCATGGTTTGTATGCTGTCGTAAAACGAAAGTGGTTAGACCTTTGGAGGCGAAGCGGCAACACGCTTCCCGAGGGCGTCTATCAGTTCTCGGGCGCTAATGCGTGTTTTCAGCAGTGACGCTTCAACGCTACGCACTTGTTCCAAAGAAGGCTCGGTGCCGGTTAATAGTACCACCCGCGCCTGTTGCTGTTTCTTTTTTATCAGGGGTAATAAGTCCCAACCTGAGCCATCGGGGAGTGCTAAATCGAGAATAATGGCATCAAAGGGCTGCGTTTCGATTGCATCGCAGGCCTCTGAAAGTGTTGTGGCAGCGGTAAATTGAAAGTCGCCTCCCGCCATGCCGTGTATTACATCTTGAAGATCAGTATCATCTTCGATATGAAGCACCTGCATTTCTTTTTGTGCATTGCTGTTGATCTGTTTTGCAAGCTGGTCTAGAAGTACGTCTTCGTTAAAGGGTTTGGCGAGCCAGTTGACATCAGAAAAGTCACCATTCATTTCCAGGCGTCCGGCTTCCATTTTCGCTGATAAAACAATAATAGGCAGGTGAGCGGTGTGGAGCTGTTCTCGGGTGAGGCGAATAATTTCCAGGCCACTGGTATCAGGCAGCGCTAAATCGAGGGTCATCGCTGAGTAAGAATGACTGCTCAGGGCGTCGAGTGCCTGTTGCCCAGTGTGGGCTTGATCCACCTCGTAGCCACAGCGGGTTAGCATGATGGCGAGTAACTCGCAAATATCCGTTTCGTCTTCCACCACTAATATTCGGGGCCGTTGAATGTCGCTTTTGGAAGTGCCTTCTGTTGGCTGACTCACGTTGAGAAGAGGGAATGTAACGTAAAAGCGTGCGCCGGTTTCGATGTCGGGGTCAAAGCCAATCTCCCCTCCCATGTGCTCGGTTAGTTCCTGGCTGATGGCGAGACCGAGGCCGGTTCCTCCTTTGTCGCGCGTGTCGGAGGAATCCGCTTGGGCAAACTTTTGAAATACTTGGGTTGAAAACTCCCGTGAAATACCGTGGCCAAAATCACGCACTGAAACTTCAGCCGACTTCCCCTTTATTGTGGCATTTATTTCGATGACCGCTTCAGGTGGAGAGAATTTAATGGCGTTGGATAAGAAGTTGGTGATTACCTGCGTAAAACGGTCTCTATCCACCATGACTTCTGCTTCGGGAATACTTTGTTTTATGTTTAATTGAATACCCCGTGCCGCGCCGCCTGGGGTGTTTGCTTCAACGGCGTGCTCGACCAGTGGCATCAAGAGCTGAGGCATCATATTAAACTGGAGTTTTCCTGCTTCGAGCTTCTCCATATCGAGCAGATCATTAATAAGGTGGGTTAAACGATGGCAGTTTTTATAGGCGATATCGACCATTTTCGCAGTTTTGGGGTTTAGATCTTGCCGGCCATTTTTGAGCACCAGACCAATTGCACCGGATATAGACGTTAAAGGTGTGCGTAGCTCGTGGCTGACAGTAGAGACAAATTCATTTTTCATGCGTTCGATACGCTTTCGTTCGGAAATATCTTGTAATACCGCCACATGGAGGGGTTTTCCCTGCTGGATCAGTGTGGATACAGACACTTCCATGGAAAATTCCTGGCTGTTCTTTCGCAGGCCTTCTACCTCGAAACGACGCTTTTTGTCAGCATATGGGGTGGCTGGCTCTCCCATCATTTGCCGGCTGGATTGTTCTTGTTCTCCATTCGCGAGCAGAAGGCAGATATCCTGGCCTTTTGCTTCAGCGTTGCTATAACCAAAAATATGTTCTGCCGCCGTATTCAAACTTTGGATCATTCCGGTCGCATCATAGCTGATCAGACCATCGGCCATATTGTCGAGGATGGCCCGAGTGTGTGCCGCATGTTCCTTTAAGTGTAATTCTGAACGGCGTTGCTGATTAATGTCCTGGCGCATGCCAGACATACAAAGTGGCGAGCCATCGCTGCCCCAGCTTATAACCCGCCCGTAATCGCGTACCCAGACCCATTGTCCGTTTTTGTGGCGCATTCGATACGTGGCATCGTAGGTGGGTAGCCCCCCTGCCAAGTGTTGATTGAGCAGTTGATCGGCCAATGGCAGATCGTCCGGATGAACAAATAACGCCCACTTTTCATAGCTAAGTGGCACTAGCTCTGCCAGCGTGTAGCCAATGATTCCTGCCCATTGCTCATTGACATGCACTTCGCCGTTTGTAAGGTGCCACTCCCAGGTTGACAGCTGGGTTGCGTGAACAATATCCGTGAGCCGGCGTTCGCTTTTTTTGCGCTGCTTGTTATTTTTGTCTGCTTCCACGAGTTGTCCGATGGTGGCAAGCAGCGGTGAAAGGAAGTGAACAAGCGCTTGGTCGTAGCCTTGAGGGCGGTTGGCGACTCCTACCATGGCGACTAGTTTATTGTTATGGTGAATAGGCAAGCCCAGAAATGAATTCAGTGGTGGGTGGCCCTTTGGTAGGCCACCACTGCGGCTATCCGCTGAAGGCATATTTGCGATCACCGGATGGCCAGTACGAAGCGCAGCGCCAAACAGCGTGTCTAGGTTAGAGAACTCAATGCCTTGCGGCGCATTATTCTCATAGAAATCTCTTGTGGTGTCATCCCAGGCAATATTAGTAATGGCATACGTTTTTAAATAGGGTGAGTCGTCTTTGTTATAAAGAACTTCACCAATAAAACCGTACAGGCTTTCCGTTAAAGATAAGGTATCTGTGAGCAGTGTTTCGAAGCCCTTCTGGCGCTCGCTGCTTGCAATAAACTGGGTTTGGGCATTGGTAACAGCGTTGTTGAGTTTTTGATGCTGGGCCAGGTCTTTATCCAGTCGCCAGCGCGTTATGGTTTTGGCAACCCAGCTTCCCAGCAGACGAACCAAATTGGTATCTTCATTGAGAAAAGCGCGTGTTGAACGGGGGTTTCGAGAAGAAAAATCGAGTGTTCCGTATATCTCTCCATCCACATAAAGGGGGACACCAATATAACTTTCCAGACTAGAGTCGACGTGACAGGGATGGCCGGAGTAATCTGCATCGCCCATATGGGGGATGCTCAGCAAAGCTCCCTTCTTGAGGGTAAGGTGGCAACAAGTCCGGAAAAAGGGGAACTGTTGGTGGTCACTGAGTGTGTCAGCCGGGGAGTTCTGCACCAAGACCTCGTAGATACCATTCTCTTGGTCTATTTTGCTGATAATACCAAACTCAAGTCCGAGAGTGGCGCAGCCTAAGCGTAGCGCGTTACGCATTTGATCTATTAAACTACCTTCTCCGAGGGCGGCGATATTTGTCAGGGTAGCAAGTGCCTGTTGGTGGCGTATACTCAGCCTCTGATATATTTCGGTTTCTACGCAATTAGCAAGGTCACGAAGGGTAAGGCGATCAGATTCGCTGAAAACACGGGCGTGATCGTCAGCGATGCAGAGGGTGCCAATGCGATAACCATCTGCACTGTGCAGTGGTGCGCCGGCGTAAAAGCGGATACCGGGCTCGCCTTCGACCAGAGGGTTTTTCTCAAACCGCACATCTTTTTCCGTATCTTCCACCACCAGAAGCTCTTCGCTAAGGATTGTGTGTCCGCAGAAGGAGATGTCTCGACCGGTTTCCTGGGCATCCAGCCCTTGTTTCGACTTAAACCACTGGCGTTCGCTATCCACCAATGAAACGAGAGCGATTTTAGTATTGAAATAACGCTGCGCCAAACGGGTTAAACGGTCGAAGCCTTCTTCTTCGTCAGTATCCAATAAAAAACACGCATGCAAGGCTTGTATACGGTTATCTTCGTTTTCTGGAACTGGCGGTGTTTTCATACAGAAGGTTTTCCTGAGCAATAGTGTGGGCGGAGTCTACCGGTCTATGATCAGTGTAGGATAAAGACAACAAATGGGATATTAAGCGATAAAAAACTATTAATTTAGAAGCCGCAGCAGGGCGCAAAAAAGATTGGCTACTACAATTCAGCTATTGTGTATAAGAGAATCTAAAAATTCGTGGCCACCTTGCTGGGTGTATGCGCCGTATACGGCTGGAGATGAGAAGTTTTTATATTTTTCTAGGTATAACCCTAGAAACCTCAGTTGGATCACGAAAGTCTGTACAAGCTCTTGGCGCAGCTAGAAAATTTTAATAAGCTCTCATCACCAATAAGGTGACCACGAATTTTTAAAATTTTCTATGCACGCCAATATCTCGCACATCTTTTTCGCGCCCAACTGAGGTTTCTAGGATAACAGGATGGGCAGATTCTTGTGATTCTGCGACGATTTTTAGGTTTATTAATGACGTAATATTTTGACAAATTTTCTCATTGCCATATTCTAATTTAGCAAAGATACTGATAACGAAAGAATATGAGAAAGGTGGCTTAGGGGAAGTATGAATCTTATAGCCTAAAAGTGGATATAGGTGCGGCATATGGCTAAAAGAGTTGTTCGTTATAGAAAGAATTTTTTTTTTACCGCCATTATTTTCCCCCTGTTTTTATTATCTTGTGATGCTCCTAACGATATACCTGTCATTCAGGTGAGTAGTCACGAAACTATAAATAACCGGCAGTTGGATGCTTTGCAAGCCGAGCATCAAGGTGCTGCGGGTTCTCATATCTATTATTTTTGTTTTGATCTTCGTGGCAGTCCCCAGGAAGATGCGGCGCAATACCTGCCTTTTCTTAAGTATTTAAGTGACAAAACCGGTTACACACTCCAATTACACTTCTCTCCGAAAAATAGCTCAGTAGCAGATCAGCTTGGTGAGAACATCACTCAGTTTGCAGCAGTAGGGGCCTCCAGCTTTCTTTATGCTCAATCGCGCTATGAAGTTACATCGCTGGTGCGCAGCCTGAATTACCTGGGTAAAGCAGAGTATCAATCTGTTTTTGTGACCAAGCCAGGGAGTAAAATAGCGTCAATAAAAGATTTGCCAGGCAAGAAGCTGGCTTTTGGCAGTCGCGATTCCACACAGGGGCATTTGATCCCTCGTATCATGTTAAAGGAACACGGCATTCCCCTTTCGGCGCTGGCTAACTACAAGCATACGGGCTCACACCAAAACTGCGCTGAAGCGGTTATTTCCGGTAAATATGATGTTTGCGGTATGCAGGATGAATTAGCAAAATCACTTCAACAAAGAGGCTTGCTAAAAATCATTCATAGCTCAGAGTATTTTCCTTCCAGTGGCATAGCAAGCAATATGAAGGTTCCCGAGCCTGTGCGTAGAGCGGTAAAAGAAGCCTTGCTTGATTTCGACCCTCAAGGCCGAGATAAACACACTTTATATCACTGGCAAAACACAGAAATGCCAAAAGGTTTCACTAAAAGTCACGATGCCGATTATCAGCAGCTGCGTGACTGGTCTATACGCTTCGGTTTTTTGCACCCCGTAGACCAACACGAGGGTACTTAACGATGAAACTGACTAGCCGTATACAGCTATTGGTGGTGTTCACCACACTTGTTTTGAGCTTATCTGCTGCACTCTTATTACGCCAACAAAGTTTAAGTTTACATACACACTCACAGAAAGTGCTTGCTGAAACACTGATTAGCTCCCTGAGAAACGTCATCGTCCAAGACACCATCGACGGTAACACGCTTCGCGTGGCAAATGTTTTGCAAAATATCAAGCACGGTGGCACTGCTATTGAGTTTCTATATGTGGTACGTGGTGGAAAAATTTTTGCCCACTCCTTTGAAAAAGGTTTTCCTCGATATTTACTTGGATCATACCCCGGTATTGCCCCATCTGACTCTATCCAGTTGGTAAGAAAGTTTAAAACTGAATCGGGTTTGATCTACGAATACAGCGGGGCCTTGATACCTGGTTTGGACGAAATATTACATATCGGTTTAAATCAGTCGAAAATAAAATCACATTTATTTAAAAGTACCCAGTATTCACTGTTTTCGGGATTAATCATTGGAATCAGTGCCTTGTTATTGGCCACTTTTTTTGTACGCAGGATGACCCATCCGCTGAGTGAATTGAGTGCAGAGATACAAAGTTATGGTGATGGACAATCGCCAGATTTGAAGCGCTTCAACAATGCAGCGCTGGAAGTACGGTCTTTGGCGCTGGCGTTTGAAGGCGCATCACAAGAAAGAGATAAAACCTATTTAGAGCTCGCTCAGGAAGAACAAAATCTCAAGGTCACCCTGGACAGCATTGGTGATGCGGTTATCGTTACAGACGTGCAGGGTAAGGTTATTCGCATGAACCCCATTGCTGAGCGGCTTACGGCATGGTCATTTAAAGATGCGAAGGGGCTTAACCTTAAAAAGGTATTTCCCATCATTCATGCCGATAGCCGCAATGAGGAAGAAAACCCCGCTGATAAGGTACTAGCCACGGGTGAAATTGTTTATCTGAGTAATCACTCCACCTTGATCACCAAGGATGGCACTGAGCGGCAAGTTGCTGATTCAGCAGCCCCCATACGCGATGAAAAAGAAAACATCGTTGGCGTTATTTTGGTCTTTCACGACATTACTGAGCAATACCAACTACGTAAGGCCTCACGCGCTGCCAGTCGATACTTACAAGAACTGGTTAATGATATGCAAACGATGGTGGGCTTGGCTGAGCTGGATGGTACTTTGACATTTATCAACAATACTCCGCTTAAATTATTAAGAATAAAAGAGGCCGATGTACTGGGTAAAAAACTATGGGAAACGCCGTGGTTTAACCGTGATCCGAAAACTGTCGAGATAATTAAACAGGATTGTAGCGAAGCGTTAAAAGGAAACAGCATGTCCCATGAGCTAAAGATCGCCACCGCTGAAGGGTTTATCTGGGTGGACTTTAGTATTCACCCCATTTTTGATGAGCAGGGTAAGGTAAAACAAATCGTACCTGAAGCACGCGACATCAGTCAGCGAAAGGCTCTGGATGCAGAGTTATTTTCCTCGTTGCAACGTATCAAGCTGTATCGAGACCAGTCCCCTGCCGCCACCATAGACTGGGATCTTGATCATAATATTATCGAATGGAATAGCGCAGCGGAAAAAATATTTGGCTTCAGTGCCGAAGAAGCAATTGGCAATTCTTTTAAGATGATTGTGCCCGAAAGCACCATGCGGATGGTGGGCCAGGTTTGGGGTAACTTGGATGTTATGTCGGGTGGCGAAGTAAGTATTAATGAAAATATCACCAAAGACGGCGATATCATCATTTGCGAGTGGCACAACCGTTCTATTATAAATAGCGCTGGAGAGTTGGTGGGTTTTTCCTCCTTCACTTTGGATGTTACTGCACGCTACCAGTCGGAGCAGGCGCTGCAGAATAAAGAAAAACAACAACGCCAAATATTGGACTCCATGGTTGATGGCATTGTCAGTGTTGACGCATCAGGCACGGTGATAAGCGTAAATCGCGCATTTGAAAAAATGTTTGTTTACTCTAGTAAAGATATTGGCGGTAAAATTTCTGATTTTATAGCCGAGCCAAGCCGAGCTGAGTTTGAAAGGTTTTTTAATGGAGGTTGTTTGAGTGATAAGGCGGATGCGCATAGTTCGAATATCGAAATAGACGGCCTTAAACGAGATCAAAGCACCTTCCCCTTGCGCTTGTATATGTCGGAGCTTCCCAAGCCTAATGAAAATGAGCGCCATTTTATTTTCTCCTGCCATGACCTGACGGACATAAAACAACAAGAAGAACAATTACGGCGTGCCCAAAAAATGGATGCGTTGGGTAAGTTGACGGGGGGTATCGCCCATGATTACAACAACATGCTTGGAATTATTCTTGGGTATTCCGAGTTATTAGGTGATTCATTAAAAGGACAGCCCAAATTAGCGAAATATGCCCAGGAAATTTATCGGGCTAGCGAAAGGGGCGGCAAACTCACGAAAAAACTCCTTGCCTTCTCCCGAGAAAAAAAAGCGGAAGCGACTGAGCTTGACTTGAATGCTGCCTTACGTAATGAGCAGAATATGCTTGAAAAAACCCTCACTGCCAGGATACAACTTATCTTTGATTTGGAGGATAAACTCTGGCCCGTTTACCTGGATGGCAGCGACTTTGAAGATGCAGTTATTAACTTAAGTATCAATGCGCAGCATGCAATGGAAGGGCAAGGGCTGCTCACTATCCAGACAAGGAGCGTTGTAGCGGATAAATATCTCAGTGATAAGCTTCAACTGCCGAAAGGGGATTATGTCCAGATGAGCGTTTCTGATACTGGCTGCGGCATGAATGAGGAGACATTAGGCAAAATATTTGATCCATTTTATTCCACAAAAGGGGATCTGGGAACCGGGCTGGGTCTCAGTCAGGTATATGGTTTTGTAGAAAGAAGTAAGGGTGCCATCAAGGTTTATTCCGAAGTGGGAGAAGGCACACAGTTTAATCTTTATTTTCCACGATATGCTTCGGATAGTATTAAAGAAGAAGAAAGCAATACACTGGGCTATGGCGAACCATACGGCAGTGAGGCAATTCTTGTGGTAGATGATGAGCCCGCTTTATTGGAAGTCACATCAGAGATTTTGGGCGCTAAGGGCTACACTGTTTTTCGTGCGAACAGTGCTCACGAAGCATTAGAGATACTCGAAAAAACTCCCGTTGATTTATTGCTTTCTGATGTCGTTATGCCTGAGATGGATGGTTATGAATTGGCTAATATTGTGCAGAAAAAATACCCAAATATAAAAATCCAGCTCGCCAGTGGCTTTAGTGATAACCGTCATACTTCCCTTCTGGATGAAAGCTTAAGAAAAGGGATGATTAATAAACCATACAGAGGAGGTATTTTACTTACAAGGGTCCGTGACGTTTTGGATTCGTAACTATTTTTATCGCTGCCTTAGTTCAAAGGTGTCTTAGGTAGGTAATTTTCCATATGCTTTCCACGCTTGTACTTCAATCTCACCGTTCTCCATTACCCCATTCTTGGCTGCGCACCTGCTTGGAATCCGTTGAGTTCTGGGCGAACCGCAGTGGCTTCGCTTATCAATTTCTAGGCGATGAATTTTTTGAAATATTGCCTCAGTGGGTGAAACATAAAGCGGGTTTGCAGCTGGTGATTGCGACAGACCTCGCGCGCTTAAAGTGGCTGCAAAAATATTTATCATCAGAGTATGAGCGTGTTATTTGGTTGGATGCGGATTTTCTGATTTTTGCGCCTGATAAATTTAATGTATTAAGCGGAGAGAATCTCCCAGAGCAATATGCTTTAGGCAGAGAAGTATGGGTGCAGCCCGAATGTGCAGACTTCTTTCCCCATGGGAAATTCAAAGTGTACAAAAAGGTTCATAATGCTTTTTTATTGTTTGAACGAGGAAATAATTTTCTTGATTTTTATACCGCCCATGCGGAGAGATTGCTGCAAAAAAACCTGGGTTCTATTTCGCCCCAGTTTATAGGCCCAAAATTATTGACAGCCCTTCATAATGTAATTCAGTGCCCGGTTCAAGAAGACGCCGGTATGCTGAGCCCATGGCTTATTCAGGAACTATTGATGGGCGGAGGGCCGGCTTTAAAGCTATTTCTTAAGAAGTCCTCCCAAAAGCCATCAGCAGTCAATTTGTGTAGCTCTTTGGTGGACGGTAAGCAATTAGCAGATAATGATCTGGAACGTATTATCGAAATATTATTGGCCGATAAAGAAATCGGTTTTACAAATCAAGGCGCTCTTTAATCTCCTGCCATAAGTCCAGATAGCATTTCGCTGATTTACTATGCCCGGCGTAGCTCAGGATGGGGCGGCGCTCAACGCCCATACGCTCCACATCACTGGCATAGGGGATAAAAGGCTTGAGAAACTTCACCCCCATTTTTGGCGGTTTTTCACAAATCAAGCGGTGCATATTTTTTCGCTTATCCACCATAGAAAAGA
This sequence comes from Gammaproteobacteria bacterium UBA3067, assembly GCA_002366835.1. Taxonomy (GTDB): domain Bacteria; phylum Pseudomonadota; class Gammaproteobacteria; order Pseudomonadales; family UBA3067; genus UBA3067. The sequence goes on along the minus strand of DFBZ01000083.1, from coordinate 19,562 downwards.
AAGGTAAAATAGTGAGTTTTTTTAGTATTTTGTCATCGCTGTATTTCAGCACTTGTTCTAAAGTGCGAAGAGAAAGGGTGGTGGGAATAGTTGGGATAAGCAATGCATCACTCACGAAGAAAACACTCTCAGACACCATGGAAAAACTGGGCGGACAGTCGAGAAAAACGTAGTCATATTCATCTTCAAGTGCGCTGAGGATTTTACGAAAACGTGACCGAGGTTTGTCAGAAGATTCTAGTAATATATCCATATTCCGGTAGGAAAAGTCAGCAGGAAGTAAATCGATATTAAGGTAGTCGGTTCCTTTTATCGCTTCATCCACCTCGGATTTTTTTTCGAATAATTTCTCTACCCCTCCTTTTACTTTTGGCTTAATGCGGAAATAAAAACTGGCCGCACCCTGCGGGTCAAGATCCCAGACCAGTACGCGCGCACCTTCATTGGCACAAATGTAGGAAAGATTAACAGAGGTGGTGGTTTTACCCACGCCCCCCTTAATGTTGTAACAGGCAAGAACTTTCATGGATTTATTTCACTGCTTAAGATTTAGTAAGTTTTTTTTAAAAAGAAATTTGAATTCAGAGCGCATGTTTTTATCCGAAAACTCAGCGAATCGCGTTTCAAAAAGTTTGCGCTGCTCTTTAATGTGGCTTTGCAGTTGTTGCACCAATAACTCTATGGCGGCTTCTGTATCTGGATTAAGGCTGCCTTCTTCTTTCATTTGTATTTCAAAATCCTTCAAGGCATCTATTTGTACAGAAAGATCCTGAAAATCACCCAATACGTCCTGTAGTTTTTTAAGTGCACTGATTAGGGGTTTGATTCTTGATTTTGGATACAGGTTTTGGAAAAACTCTAATAAATAGCGTAGCTTTTTTGCCACAATTCTAAGCTTGTGTAATTTCTCATCGGGGCACGTTGCAGTAATGGCGCTGCCACGCTTCATGAGTTTTGAGTAAGCCTGCCAAATATGGGTGTTGGCGGTTTCACTTATGGGCTTTGTTGCGTTTGCCAGGCTTGTTTTTTCCGGGCAGGGGCTTGTTAAAAAAGTGCGCCAACCCTGTTTTAATACTTGATAGCGCTTACTTTTTATTGCAGCGACTAACGTTTCATGCTCCAGCTTTTGGTGTCGAATAAGAAATTCTTTTAAGGGCAAAAGATGGGGCTGCATTTTTTTGGGTAGAGCCGACTGGTAATCATCAAACTTCAGCAGGTAAACATGCATGTCGCGTGTGGGGCCGGTGATTTGACCAACCCACGAAAAGCCACCTTCGAAACGCTGCAAGTTGCGTTGTGGGAAAATATGCTTAATCTGGCTGAGAACCGAACGTGTGCGCCTGACGGATACGCGTAAATCGTGGAGAAATTCGCTGTCTATATCCTCCACCGTACCCTGTTCGTTAACTTCCATCGTATCGAGTAGGGTCAGTAATAAGGCTTTTAATGCGCGATCTGTTCTATCTTTTGCCAAGAAGGGGTGGGAAAGTTGGCTGCTGTAATTATTTACCGACAAGCCCAATGCTTTGGCGGAAGGATAAAAGGGCACTTGTTTTGCGGCTTTAAGTTTAAATTCCTTTTTTAAGAATTTACTTATCTGTTCGCTGAATTTGCCATAGCCGGTAATGGGCACGATGCGGATACGGGTTTCGAGGGTTCTTAAGCGGCCGTCTGGCCGGCGTAAACGGGCCTCTTCAATATAAATGCGGGAGAGGGTTTTTCCATCCTTGTCCACATAACGTAGGGTGTTCTGGCGTAAGCTGATGGTGATATGGCTCATAAGGGCGCGAATGCCCAACACCCCCTGCAATTGCTGCTGCCATATCTTTGAGGGAATATCTTCCATATAAGCGGGTTGGCTTTGCATGATTAAAACACGACGTCGCCCACTCTCAAGGGGGATAAGGGTCAATTCATAGCTGTGGCTGTGTTTATCAACTTGAAACAGAAAGCCCTTTTTATAAAGCCGCCAATCGAATGTATCGCGGTAGTTGCGTTGAATGGTGCGAGGTGCATCTTCATGAAGTGAAAACTGCGTGACTAAAGCTTCTTTGAGCGCAGTTTTTGAAATGGATGTGGGCAGCAGGAATTCGTTCATTTGCAAACTACTTATTGTGTTGAGGGTTTGTGAATAGATCTGGCAGTTCAATTTTTGCCGGTTTCAAGGGTGTTAAAAAGTGATCGAGGTCGCGTTATAGAGTGTAACAGCCCTTGTTTGGGAGTTATATCAGACCAAGGTGTTGGTATTGTTAAATGCGCAATGCTGGCAGTGGGGAGTAGCTTTCCATCGTCCGGCAAGGGGATGTCGTTTGTGCTAAGCGACTCCAGCAAGTTCTCAATGCCAGGATTATGACCGATAACGCACACAGATTCGACTTTATCGGGAACTTGGCGCAAGGCTTGATATAGATCCTCTTTGGATGCGTGATAAATTTCCGGAAGAATCTGAATGGCTGTTTGTTCAATGGATGCCGCATCACACAATAAATGCGCCGTACTCAGTGCTCGATTAGCGGGTGATACAAGTATTTGCTGGGGTATCTTCTGTAAATTTTTTATCCATGCACCCATTTTTTTGGCGTTGCGCATCCCTCTTTTATTCAAAGGACGATCAAAATCGCTGCAACTTTGCGACCAATCCGACTTTGCATGCCGCATGATGAATAGTTCACGATCCATGGTGTACTCAGCAATGATTTGCGTCAATAAGCTAATATTTAGAGATGCCCTAGAGTGAGATGCACTTTAGACGCACCTATCGTAGGCTGTCAGTTGGACGAGGCATATATACATTAAGGCATAGAGGGATTATGAGTCAAAAATTCACGCTGGATGATATTGATCTGTCGCAAACACTTGAAGACAAAAATACGTATCGACATCGTTTAAAGAAAGCCCAGCTGCATATGCTGATGATTCAGCGCTTTCTTTATAAGAATAACCGTAGTGCAGTGATGGTGTTTGAAGGTTGGGATGCCTCAGGTAAAGGTGGCTCCATCCGGCGAGTGGTGGAGCATATCGACCCTCGCGGCTTCGAGGTGCACTCGGTTGGCCCGCCGAGTAAAACGGAGCTTCATTGCCCTTATTTGCAGCGTTTCTGGACGCGCTTACCCAGGCCGGGCAGGCTGGGAATTTTTGATCGCAGCTGGTACGGGCGGGTTCTGGTGGAGCGTGTAGAGGGTTTTTGCCCAAAAGAGCGCTGGAAAGCGGCCTACGATGAAATTAATGCCTTTGAAAAAGTGCTGGTGGACGAGGGTGTGCCGGTGCTGAAATTCTTTTTGCATATTTCCGCAGAGGAGCAGTTGCGGCGGTTTGAGGCACGCAGAAATGATCCCTTTAAATCTTGGAAAATTACTGAAGAAGACTGGCGCAACCGTGATCGTTGGTCAGATTATGAAGAAGCCGCTAATGTGATGCTGAAAAATACCTCCACGAGGCGCGCACCCTGGATTGGCATTGCCAGTGAGCATAAGTGGTTTGGGCGCGTTGCGGTGCTGGAAGAAAGCGTAAAACGGCTAGAAGCGAGCTTTGACCTTCACACCGAGTTGCCTGAAAACTGGCACTTGCAAGGGGATTAGCGTCGCGGGCTTCTCGCAGCGCTTACTTGCTAAACAGGCTGGCGATACCGGTATACAGTTCGCTGGGCAAAAAGCGCATTAAGTTTGTTAGGTTGTATAACCAGCCGGGCACACCCACCACCGCTTTTCCAAATTCCACTCCCTGAATAATAATAGTGACAGCCTTGTCGACATCCAGCATAAATGGGATGGAGTCTTCTATATCTGCTGTCATGGGGGTACGAATAAATCCAGGGCATACGGTGGTTACTTCGATGTTCTTGCGTCGATATTCCACCCTGAGTGTTTCAAGAAAAGCGTTTAAACCCGCTTTGGTGGAGGAGTAAATTGCGCCGCCGGGTAAGCCGCGAAGCGAGGCGATGCTGGAAATGCCCACCAGTTGCCCTTGCCCTTTTTCCAGTAGGAGCGGTAGTGCGATCAACAAGGTATTAATTGCCCCTACATAATTCACCTCAATCATTCTTTCAATCTGATGAGGTTTAAGTTTGTGGGCGGGTTTTAATATGCCAACCCCTGCGTTGGCAAAAACAACATCCAGACCGTCGAGTTTTTTATGTGCGGAATAAATGGCTTGCTCCAAGGCTTCTCGCTCGCAGACATCGACGGCGTAAACTTCAACTTGGGCCCCTTTGGCCTGCAGCTCTTTTTGTAAGGCTTGAAGCTTATCTTTGCTGCGCGCCAGCAATGCGAGCTTGCATTGTTTTTTTGCCAGTTGCCGTGCTAACTCTTCTCCAACACCGGAAGAGGCACCGGTGATAAGAACCGATTTACCAACTAATTTCATAATAGAGACTTTTTGTTTTGACGGGGGTGGTAGGTATAGGGTTGATAGGTATATCAAAGAGGGGAGGCAGGATGCAAGCTAGTCGAGTAATTCCAAGGCATGGGGCGCTAAATAGTAAGATTGGGCATACCTAATATCTGACTCTTTATCCATATAAGGTTTGAATAAGCCCAGCAGCGTTTGTTGTGAGCATGTTCCTATGCGGAACTGTGCAAGGCTCTTTTCTATACGATGAAATTGAGTTTGGTTTAGATGGGTACGGATGCGATCTGCTAACGAGCCCAAAACCTTAAAATGATTCTCGCGGCTGGCTGTTTTCCTTAAACTCTCCATAAGCGCGTTTATATAGTGCTCAGCCAAGTCTTTAATAGACCTGTTTACGGCATTTGACAAGAGATGTTCAAGAGTTTGGCAAGCCATTTCATCATGACTCTTAATAAGTAGGTAATGCCTTTGATGGAAGTGCTCCAGCCGAGTTTTATTCAAGTCGCTGCCTTTTAAAGACTGCCAACGCTGATAAACTACCACTCGCTGCATAAAGTTCTGCAACGCTTCGGCTTGGCTTAACATGCCTTCATCCGCTACCGGTAAGTGGGGAAAGTTTTCTTGCAGTTGTTGTGCAAAAATACCGGTGCCGGTGAATTCTACTTGGCCATCCCTGATGGCTTTAACTCCTTGTGGGCCGCAGCTAGGGGAGTTCTTTTTGAAAATATACGCAGATAGTTGTTGATGTAGGTGTTGCTGATGATTGGCACAATCTTTTAGTTGCTGGGTGACATTGATCGAGGGGTTTTCCACTCCAAGGCACTGCAGGGAATTGTTTTGCCAATGTAATTGAAGGGGCGCACGGGGAGTGCCGAGGCCGATATTGGTTTCGGGGCAAAAGTTGCTGAAATGGCAGTGTTTCTGAAGGGCTTCGACAATATGGCTATTGTATCTATGACCGCCATCATAACGAACATTTTCCCCTAGCAAGCAGCCGCTAATTCCCACCTTGATTTTATTATTTTTCATAAGCAAGGGGCTCCATAAAACTGCTTTGCCGTTATGAGTTTTAGTGGAAATATAATGGGAAAGTGGGCTTTTTTATTGCAGACTAAATTCTGCCCAATGTTGATGATGTCTTGGCGATTGCGTGCATTTCGGGTCAATAGTTATAGATCAACACCCTGCCGCGCTTGAATGCCAGCACGAAAAGCATGCTTGATGTCTTTTACTTCCGATACGGTGTCAGCGAGGTCACGAAGTTTTTTACCTCCTCCTCGGCCGGTGATCACCACGCTTTGTTCGGCAGGCCTTTCCGATATCGCCTTTAAAATCTGTTCTTCATCCAGATAATCATAAGCGACCATGTAGGTCAGCTCATCAAGAATCAGAAGTTGAATATCGGGGTCTTTTAGAAGTTTTTCAGCCTGCTGCCATGTGGTTTTGGCTGCTGCGATGTCGCTGCTGCGATCTTGAGTGTCCCAGGTAAAACCTGTTCCCATTTGAAAAAAAGGTATTTCGGGGTGAAAGTCGCGAATAAAGACTTCTTCCCCCGAGAGCTGCTCACCTTTTATAAATTGAATAATGCCGACCTTGTGACCGTAACCCAAGCTGCGCATGACCATGCCAAATGCAGAACTGGACTTACCTTTGCCGTCGCCTGTTAGTAAAAGCACAATGCCTTTTTCGCACTGGGCTTTTTTTATATTGGCATCGACCTTCTGCTTTTGTTTGGCCATGCTGGCCTGGTGCCGGCCTTCTTTGTCTGTACTCATTCGCTAACTTTTATTCTACGCTGTCGGGCTTTTTCTTGGACAGAGTGCCTGGCTTTCGCTTGGCTGTTTGCGGTTTTCCTTCTCTACTTTTTGCTGGTTTTTTTGACCCAGATTTTGAGCTTGGTTTGGATTTACGTGGTTTTGAGCGAAAGCCGTCCCCTTCCATCAAGGAGAGGTTCAGTTGCTTCTGGCATACCCAGGCTTTTTTGAGAGTCTCTTGCGTGGCTTTGGGCATGCCTGCCGGTAAGGCCACGGTGCTGTAATCGTCGTATATTTTTATTTCGCCGATGTGCCTGCTTTCCATATCCCCTTCGTTGGCAATGGCACCAACAATGTTGCCCGGTGATACGCCATCATCGTGGCCGACATCAATGCGGAAGGTTTGCATATCGTCATTGTTTCGATTGGGTTTGCGACGACGAGAATCTCCATCTTCTCTTTTTCTATTGCGGTCTGGGCGTTCTGACCGGTCTGAGCGCTCAGGCCTTTCTTTTTTAGCAGGACGGTCTTTCAATAGTAGTGGCTGATCACCTTGGCAGATTTTCGCCAGTGCAGCGGCAACATCAACAGGGTCTGCAGCAGTTTCCATTTGGTAGTCAGCGACGAGCTGTTTAAAAAAGTCGAGGCCTTGGGCTTCGATGGTATCGGTGATGTTCTGTTTGAAGCGCTGAACCCGCTTATCGTTAATATCTGCGGTGGATGGCAGAGCCATGGGCTCAATGGGCTTGCCAGTGGCTTTCTCTATGGATCGAAGCATGCGCATTTCTCTTCGTGCAACAAAGAGAATCGCGTCGCCAGTTCGGCCTGCACGCCCGGTTCGGCCGATGCGGTGAACGTAGGCTTCAGTGTCGTAGGGGATGTCATAGTTAAGGACGTGGCTGATACGTTCAACATCCAAACCACGAGCAGCAACATCGGTGGCAACAAGAATGTCGATTTTGCCATTTTTTAATTTTTCGACGGTACGTTCGCGAATGTTTTGCGAAATATCGCCGTTGAGTGCTGCCGCGCTATAACCTCGTGCGCCGAGTTTATCGGCCAGTTCTACGGTTGCTGTTTTGGTGCGCACAAAAATAATCATGGCATCAAAGGGTTCGGCTTCAAGAATGCGGGTAATGGCATCGAGTTTTTGTAAGCCGGCTACTGTCCAGTAGCGCTGGCGAATGGTTTCTGCAGTGGTAGTGGAAACCTTGATTTTTACCTGCGCCGGGTTGTTCAGGTAAGTGTTGGCGACTTTAGCAATCTGCCTTGGCATGGTGGCAGAGAATAAAGCGATCTGACGATCTTCGGGTGTTTGGGAAAGCACCCATTCCACATCATCAATAAAGCCCATGCGTAGCATTTCATCGGCTTCATCCAGCACAAGGTGGGTTAGTTTGTCGAGTTTGAGCGTCCCTTTGCGCATGTGATCCATTACACGCCCTGGCGTGCCCACAATGACCTGAACCCCGCGTTTTAGTGCGCGAATCTGGCTGTCATAACCTTGGCCGCCATATATGGGTAAAATGGAGAAACCACTCATAAAGCGGGCGTAGGTTTGAAAGGCCTCTGCCACTTGAATAGCGAGTTCACGGGTGGGTGCAAGCACTAAAACTTGTGGTGATTTTTGCCGCAGGTTGACCTGTTGCAATATAGGCAATGCGAAGGCGGCTGTTTTTCCTGTTCCCGTTTGTGCTTGCCCTAGAATATCCCGGCCTTCCAATAGCAGGGGGATGCTTTCTGCCTGAATCGGCGAGGGTGTTTCGTAACCCACTTGCTTAAGTGCTTTAAGCAGATTATCGTTTAGCCCCAATTGCTGAAAGCTTAGTGGAAGGTCGGTCATGTTTTGTATCCTGTGGTGTGGCAAGGATGAGGGATTCAGAATGCCAGGAAAAGGGGCGGAATTATACAGTGTGGGGCCGGTACTGTCTGTTTCTTTATGCAACTGAGCCATTTTTTCATTTTTATATTCCCGCGAGATCACTGCTATGCATATTTGGGTTGATGCTGACGCCTGCCCCGCTGTGGTGAAAGACATCTTATTTCGTGCCGCTGAGCGAGCACAGACACCAGTAATTTTAGTTGCAAACCAGGCGCTGCGTGCGCCCCCTTCTGCTTATATTCGCTCGGTGCAGGTTGCTGCTGGCTTTGATGTAGCAGATAACTATATTGTTCAAAATATGGGGCAAGGTGACTTGGTCATTACTGCTGACATCCCACTGGCTGCCGAAGTGATTGAGAAAGGGGGGCAGGTGATTAGCCATCGAGGCGAAGAGCTGACGACGGACAATATAAAATCACGTTTAACCATGCGTAATTTTATGGAAGAAATGCGCAGCAGTGGGCAAGTGACTGGCGGCCCGCCTCCTCTATCGAAAAAGGATAGGCGGGTTTTTGCCAATGCACTGGACAGGTTGCTGAGTAAGAAGAGTTAACTGGGCGACAGGGCTGGGTAATTGGTATAGCCTTTTTCTTCACCCATATGAAGCACTCTAAAAGCCGCATTCGCTTTGTCTTGCGGGTTCATATCCGCCACTGGCAAATTCTACCTTTTGAAATATTGCGTAATTCTTTTACGCAAAAAATTGGGTCGCCCAGTTCTGGGGTTTCTGCTCTTATATTTCTTTCTTCAATTGCCTCAAATAAAAAGCATATACGGTTTTCAATGGGTCGCCGTATATATTATTGCGATGATTGTTACTATATCGAAAAAGCGGACTAATTAAATAGTCATTTATGACGTAAAGTTCGAAAGTATCGAAGCCCACCGGTTCGGAATTTTCTATATTTTTTTAGCATCGTAAATAACATGAGGGATGTCATTTAGATATTTGATTACCCAATAAATTTATCTTTTATTATTGAAAGTATTCTGTTTTTTGTTTCACCTGTTTTTCAGTAAGGCTTCCGTTGCGTAACAAAAAATTACACTCGTCTACTTTTTTATTCGACATAATGCCCGTCTACAGATAACAATATTCAATTTTGTTATAAGTGCAATTCTGAAAAAGTGACGCAGTTTGCATTAGTTAAAACAATGGTGTGATGGCGATAAGTTTTGACTAGTGACTATAAAAATTAAAATTCGGAGTGAATTTATCAATGATTAAGCGTTTAATTTTAAAAAACATGTTGATGTGTTCTATTTTATCTGCTTTTACGTTACAAGCAGGCAGTGTGTTGGCGGCATCATTCGTCGATCTAAAGGTACTGGTTATATCTCGAGGCTCAGCAGAGGAAGACCAGGGTTTATATTATATTTCTGATTTACTTGATGAACTACATGTTCCCTATGATGTTTTAGATTCTAGTCGCGAAGATTTAACGGCAGATCAATTGTCTGACGGAGAACGTGGTTTCTACAATGGAGTGATTGTAACCGAGGCGGGGCTGTACTATACCGGTGAAGGAAATTATCTGAATTCAGGTTTTACTCTGGAAGAATGGCAAACTCTGCACGCGTATGAGCGTGATTTTTCCATTCAAGAATCTGTTTTATCTGGGTTTCCCGCCTCAGGAGCATATTACAAAAACACCTATGATCTCGACTATGGAATGGATGGCAGCAGTATCGAAGGGGGAAGCAATTTCAACGGTATATGGGGGCCATCTGCCAAAGGTACAGAGATTTATGAATACATTAATACCGACAATTCCCTTCCCGTTACTGACTACTCTGTTGTGGCTGCGCCCGCACCTGGCGGAACTAACCCCACAGTAGAGCCTTTATTGATTGATCAAGCATCAGGAAAAGCATTGGTCTCCAAGCTGGTTTATGAAGACGGACGAAAAGTTTTGTATTCAGGCATCAGTAATGCGTGGTATCTCATTCACTCGCAAGTATTAAAATATGAATTTTTGAATTTTGCTACGAAGGGCGTATTTCTTGGCGCACGGAAAGTGCACTTAACGGCTCATGTTGATGATCTTTTCTTGGCTGATGGCGTATGGGACCCTGTTACAAATACAACGATAGACGAACCAGGGTTTCGAGGCGGTCCAAAGGATATTGAAAACCTGGTTACTTCTCAGCAGAGCTTAATCAGTGCGCACCCAAGCTTAGATAGTTTCAAATTGGATATGGTATTTAATGGTGGTGGTGCATTACTGGCTAAAGAGACAAGTCTGACGGCTGACGCAGATACCTATATCAGAGAACGGTCCTCACGACGCAATTTCGGCAGTTACACCTATGGGTACTTTGAAGAGTCTTGGTCTGATAAGCGGATGCTTATGCATTTTCCTATTGAGGCTGGCTTAGCGCCATCTAGTCGAACGGTTCTGAATTTAAGTGGTAAGACCGATACCCGAGAAGGCAGCATTTGTAAGGCGAGCGAAAAATGGGTCGAAAAAGAAACCACTTGGAGAAAAGCTCGGTCTGGAGTGTCCTGGTCTCAAAGGGGTGGCGTGTACGACAACGATTCATGCGTTAACTTTACACTGTCTGGTGGGCGCGCCTCTGTAGATGTGACCGCTATAGTAAATAGCTGGTTAGATGCCTCGTCGCCAAACTATGGTTTCGTCATTAAAGGCTCTAACAGAAATACTGGGGTAATTTACACACGGGAGCACTCAGATGCATCAAAACGGCCTCAGCTCGTGATCTCGCATCCTAATGGGCCGTTAACTGAATCGGTCGTTGCTAATAAAGATGAATTTCGTTTCATCAACCATACGCTGACTCATATGGATATGTTCGCTAGTGCGGGGACAACTTACGAACAAGCCTACACAGAGATAGCAGAGAACCAAGCGGTATGGAAAAACCTTGGGCTTCCTGAGCTTGATGAAAATTTATCTGTGTTGGTAACAGGGAATCACTCTGGTCTGGATGATACCAATGGTAATGAAGCTGATCCCAGCGTATGGACCGCCTACCCCGAAGGGATGAATACCGAGTTTATGGCGGCTGCTGAAACAGTAGGTATACGTTACCTTGCTTCAGATTCATCGCGCATCAATCAAGGTGAAGAAGCCTATGTACCAGGGTTTAATATCCTCTTGTTGCCTCGATACCCAACATCAATGTTTTACAATGTCACCACGCCTGAGGAGCTTGCAGACGAATACAACTACATATACTACGAGCGTCATGTAAACCAAGGATTAAACCCCTGCACTATTCCTGGCGCAATATGCGAGCCACGATCGTACCAGGAGATCCTTGAGGCTGAAGCAGAAACTACCCTGCGTCATATGCTGACATACCGTACTTGGCCGCACTATTTCCACATCAGTAATCTGCGTGAATATGCTCTTGGATCAAGTCTCATGTTTGATTGGCTGAACTCTGCAATGAACAAGTACAGTGAATACCTCACTCTACCGGTTGTAAATGATGCCTATTTCGATATTGGCAAACGTACCGAAGAGCGTGTTGCAGCAAAGGAAGCGGGCGTGCACGGTCAGCTTAATCTGACTACTAACGTCATCTCAATATCTGCTTCATCTGATGTAAAGGTCGAAATTACCGGTACAGAGGGCGGTGAGCTATACGGCGGGCAGCGCCAAAACACGATAAATGTCGGTACAACACCCGTGACCATCGCGGTTGATCGGGCATTGAGTGAATAACTAGCGTTATTTGATTTCGCTAGGATCGACAGCCTGAAGCCTCGAGTGATCAGGCTGTCGAAATCTCCTACCTTGGCTATCCGAAGCGTGGCGTAAAGCGCCTAGCAGGCTGTTGAAATTCGCTGAATTGAGTCAGATATAAGGCAAAATCAAGCGAAAAAGCGGAGTTTACACGTGTAAATGAGCACTTTGAGTGCGATTTTAACGCAGTAGATGGCCAAGTCAGTAGAATTTCAACAGCCTGCTAGAGTCTGCTTTATGAGCACAGTGAGTGTGTGCGGCGAAGCGGGCCTCAGCGAAGCAATCTACTTGTGTGGCCTTTACTACCCCATTTTATTTTTCTTCTGACCTAAGTCATCAAAGTTTAATCATCTGATTTTGCGAAAAGTGAGAATTCATGCGCTCATCACACTCTCTTAAAACCAACAACACCGGCATTTCTCGCGGGATGATAGCGTGGTTGGCAATGTCTCTCGCTGCCTTACTATTGATAAAACCCACCAGCCTGTTCGCAGGGCAGCTATCCCCTTGGGCTGTTTATTACCACAACAGCTTACCCCCAGAGGCATTTGACTCTTATTCACTGGTGGTTCTGGATAGCGACGCGCACCCAGATATTTCACCACTATTGGAGTCGGGAAAAACAGTATTGGGCTATATCAGCCTGGGTGAAGTAGCAGAATACCGTAGTTGGTACAAGGAGGTAGAAAACAAAGGGCTTTTGCTGCGAGAAAATCAATTTTGGCCAGGCAGCTATTTGATTGATCTCCGCGACCAACGATGGACTAAAAAAGTAATTGAGGAATTAATTCCAAACATATTAAAGCAAGGGTTTTCAGGCATCTTTATCGATACGATGGACAATGCTTCAGAGCTTGAAAGAATCGACCCAGTTAAATACAGGGGTATGACGTCTTCCGCAGCAGACCTAATTAAAGCCATACGTCTAAATTATCCAGAAATAAAAATCATGTTAAACCGGGGCTATGACCTACTGCCATTAGTGGGTGATGTCATTGACATTACACTGGGTGAATCTGTCTATAGTACTTATAACCACGGAACAAAAAGTTACGAATTAGTAAACAAAAAACTATATAAACAGCAGGTGAAAATACTACACAATGCCGCTCGAAAATTTCCGAGTTTGCAGATCTATACCTTAGATTATTGTGATCCAAAAGATGAAGAGAGGATCAAAACAATTTATAGCACACAGCGTTCGAATGGTTTCACTCCCTTTGTCTCCACCATTGCACTAGATAAATTAATAAAAGAGCCATGAAAGTTATAGTGCTATATAAAACATCAAAAATAGAATAATTTAATGGAAATGCAATACGTATAAATAGATGAACCATCACAGCATGGGATGTTACACCGGTTTTTTTAGTAGTCATTTAGAGGATTTCTTTTGTTATATAATTACTCATCACTAAAGCGTGTTCCTAGCTTCGTTAGGAAAACCTATTTTGTGAGAATCTGCATAAGTAATTATATTTTTGCATTGGTAATATTAATGCAGTCCAATTTTGTCAGTGCAAAGGCAAGCGCTTCTGTAGAGGTCCCACGTACAATCATCGCGTTATACGATAGCCGCAGCAACGAACAGCCATTTAATACAAAAATTCATCAGTTGGCTGAAATGCCACTGAACCATCTTGGCCTTAAACTGCGTTATCACGATATCCATGAAGCATTGCCTGCATCGGACTCACTTCTTGGTTTACGTGGCATTTTATTATGGCTGCCAAGCAGTGGTGTGCCACATCCAAACGCGCTTCTTCACTGGCTAATAAAGCAAGCTGAGGACGGTCGAAAAATAGTTGTAATGGGTAGCCATGGCTTTGAAAAAAATGAAAAGGGTGAGCTTGCTGATAAAAATCTAATTGCAAAATTTTGGGAAATACTGGGTTTAAGAAAAACTGGCAGGTGGTCATCCGTGACCTTTGATTTGGAGCTGCATGCTAAAGATGAAAATATGGTGGCTTACGAAAGGCCGTTTTTAGGTATGCTACCACCATTTCCAGAGTTGCAAATGATAGACCCCAGTATGGCGTCTTACGCTAGCGTTACTAATACCAGTGAAGACAGAAAAATATCTGACGTTATTACTATCGGTAGCAAGGGCAGCTATGTTGCACCGGGATACGCAACTATAACAATCAATTCAGGGAAAAAACGTTACTGGTTCCTTAACCCCTATGCTTTTTATCGGCAAGCTTTTGAGGTACATGATCTCCCCATCCCCGACACTACGACACAAACAGGAAGGAGAATTTATTACAGCCATATAGATGGTGATGGTTGGAGAAACCCTACAAAGGTGCCTAAATATAAGGATAACCAAACTCTTTCAGCAGAAGTGGTTCTCAAGGAAATTATCCTCAAATATTCTGACCTGCCAGTGACAGTCGCACCCATCGCCGGTGATCTTGATGACCAATGGTTTGGTACAAACAGGGCTGCCGAGTTGGCTCGAGAAATTTTTAAACTGCCCCATGTTGAAGCCGGAAGCCATACCTATTCCCACCCCTATCACTGGGACTTCTTTCGCGATGAGAATGTCGCCTCTGAAGCAGCATTTGAAACGCTTTACAAAGCTTCAAAAACAAAAATGAATGAAGCAATGCGCTTTCTAAATCTTAGCGCCACTAAAAGTGCAAGCGGCACCAGCCCCGTTTTGGACTCAGGCTTATTAGCCCGAAACACAATGAAGTACCCATCTATTGTCGAAAAAGTGCAGAAAACGTACGGAACACCACGCGCCTACTATAACGGTCCGTATGACCTAAGCCATGACATCGCCGGATCAGTCAAATTTATTGAAACTCTGTTGCCAGCTGATAAACGCATTGAATTACTGCAATGGTCAGGAGATGCACTTCCTTTTTCTGATGCTATAAGAGAAAGCAGAATACTAGGCATTCGCAATCTAAATGGGGGAGATACGCGTTTTGATAGTGAATTTGACTCTATAAGCTGGGTAATGCCCATTGGACGAAAGGTGGGTGGAGAACAGCAAATTTACGCATCAGCAAGTAATGAAAACAGCTATACCAATTTTTGGACAAAACGATTTTATGGCTTTCAATATTTAGTTGAAACACTAATGCGCACGGAAACCCCTATACGAATTAAACCAATGAATATCTATTATCACATGTATAGCGGGGAACGGCTGGCAAGTTTAAATGCACTACGAAAAGTTTTGGATTACGCGACATCCCGGTCTGTCAGTCCCATTAGCGCAAGCCAATTCGCGAGTATTGCAGATGGTTTTTACACGACCGAAATTGAAAAAATGACAGAAAATCGTTGGCGTGTTAAAGGTCGGGGCGAATTACAGACGATACGCTTTGATCACGCGGAACTGAAAGCTGTCGATTTTTCCAAATCAAAAGGGCTTATTGGACAAACGCACGCCCATGGCAGCCTTTACGTCGCCCTAGATCCCGCTTACCCAGAGCCCATTATTGCCACGAAATCTCTAGCGTCCTCAAGCCACGCGCCAGAAGCAGAGCGCCCATACCTCATAGATAGTCGTTGGGACGTAAAGCAGCTGGAAATATTAAGCGAAGGCTTTAAGTTCAAGGTGAGGGGCTTTGGCCAAGGCAAGATGACCTGGTTTGTTCCAAATAAGGGTTCGTACAAAATTGACGTGGAATATGTTGACGGCAGTAAACATAGTTTGATCAGCAAAACGAAAGAAACTAACCAGCTGCTTATTCCTTTACAAAAAATAACAAAGCAATACTCTATAGTCAGCGTCCAAAGGGAGGCGATATAGATGAAAAAGGATAAGTTTTCATTAATGTTGCTGGTGATTGGCGGGTTATTGGCGAGTTATGTCATCAGCCCCGGTAAGGAAGAGCTCGCCCTCATCTATCTCAAAGACGGGAACCTGGAATTATCAGCCCCCCTATACGAACGGCTGTTCGATGACGACCCTTCAAGTAAAACAAACTTGTATTCGTTAGCAAAAATATTTTTAGAACAAGGAGAAGTAGAAAAGAGTATTCAAATCTATAAGAGATATTTACAGCGCAAGCCGAATGACATTGAAATGTTGGAGCAATTAGCCGAGCTGTACAAAGAATCACATCAGCAATACAAATATATGCTTTCACTTGAGACGCTGCTAGAAAAGAACCCGTCCTTTCATCACACCGAAGCCCTCTTAGACTTGTATGAAATATACGATCGAAAAGAGGAAGCCCTTGCCATATTAAAGTCAAGAGTAGAGCAAGATCCTTCACGCCATGAAGAACATAGGAGGTTAATTGGCTTACAGCTTGATCTCAAAGACTATTTTGCGGCAGAAACCGCCTTGGCTGCCTATTCTAAATCGCTAGACCTTGTATCACCTGTTTATATAGAAATGCGTCTTAGGCTTCTTCTTTCGACCAATAGACCGGAGAAAGCACTAAGCTGGATTAAAAGTGGCGAATTAAACTATGACCAATTACTGAGTATTTATTATTCAAGCTCGCAAAAAGGCCATAAAGAGTTATCACTTGAAGTGGCAAGGCAGATTCACGCACAGTATAAAGGACCATCGGGTGTGCAGTTGTTTGCTCAAACCTTATTTGATCAGAACAAAATGAAAGAGGTCGTAACACTTTTAGAAAACTCAAAGAGTCAAAGTGGAGAGTTGAGCGAATTATATAAACAAGCACTAATGCAAGCATGGGCTAATGACCCAAAATTGGCAGACAAAATTGCACTTCTATGGAAAAAGCAATTGGACGCACCAAACTTAGACGCAGCAGAGCGCAGACAACTTGCATTTAAATTTTTGGGTATAGGAAGGAAAGAGGAGGCAACCAAACAATTTAGATACCTCGCCGAGCATGAGGGCCCCGAAGGGAAGAATGTAAGCCAGTTGCTTTATATGTGGGGAGCGCTGCCAAAACCACAAGAGCTTGACTGGATTGAACATAGAGCAAAAAGTGCATCTAACCGTGATTTGGAGGGATGGATTAGGGTTCTTTCGCAATACGGTGAAAATGAAAGAGTGATAGCGTTATCAAGCAATAGACGGTTAGACCTGTACCCAGATTTAGAATCAGCCTTCCTCACTGCGTTGGCAGAAACCGGTAACAAAAGGGACATAAAAGCGTATTTACGTGGCCAAGAGAAAAAAACAACGAATGCGAGCCGAATAGAAAGCTTGGCCGAATACGCGAATCAAGCCAACTTAGCCGCAACAGCTAAGCAACTCTGGCAACAGCTTGCAAGAAAGCACCCGCATAATCAAAAGGCAAATTATAATTTAGGTCTGATGGCATTTTCACAAGGAAATTTTCCGAACGCAGAGTCGTATCTCAAGCGCTACCTTGATGATACCGAAGGTGACTGGGAAAGCGCATTCTACTTGGGAGAGGCGATGCGTGAAAACGGAGAGGGGAAAAGAGCAGATGCGTATTTCAGACGTAGCTTACGCCAAACTGAAAAGGTTGCCGTCATGGATAAGCGGATAAGAGTAACGCGCGCCATCATATTTCTGAGGCTGATAAAACCTGCTGAATCTATTAGGGAATTTGAAAGCCTCATTGAAGATTTCCCTTCTGACAAACAACTGAGAGCAGATTATTCGACAATTTTAATTGAGCAAGGATATTTAGATAAGGCTAGACGGGTGCTAGCAAAAACTTAGTACACATTATATAACTTGGACATTTAGGTACTCGTTTACTTTAATTGTAGGTACACCAACCAACAATAGATATCCTACATGAAGTATATAGTATGCACTCTGCTAATAGTAATTATGGCGATACAAAGTGCCAATGCTGAGTTAGCGAGAGGCTATGAAATTAAAATTGAGGGGTCAAATGCAAGGCTAGAGCTATTTTTCAAGCAGCGACTTCAGTATACGCATAGCAACACCGGCAGAGGCTTGCTGTTCAAATTTGATCATCATATCAACTATATAGATTTATCAGATGCACTCAGCGAGCTATACCCACGGCTGCTTTCTATATGGGTCGGCTACGACACTATTTTACTAAAACCAAACTCAAATATTGAAGTAACTTTTTCGGCTACAGGCAATATTTTGTCTCTATTCTTTGCTGAAAAAAGCACTGAATTATTAAAAAATAACAAGGCCTCCAGTAATTCTGAGATTGCTTGGGGGCGTGCTAAGGCTTTGTTGGCGCTAGAGTCTGGAAATCCGCTTGAGGCACGACGGATTATCAGTGGAATGATGAAAGAAGACCCAGGCAATATTCATCTTATAAAGGATCTTGCGAGAATAGAGGAGTCATCAGGAAGGTGGTGGGCGGCGTTAGATTTATACGAAAAAGCAAATGAACTCAAACCAGGGGTAGCCGCTACGATAAATGCAAGCAAAAGACTGCGCAATACCTTTGGCTCAAAAGTATCGGCCGCTGGGCAACATACCGAAACGAACGATTTAAGTATCAGCAAGCTCACTTTACTTGATCGAACAGTGTTTATCAGTAACCATATTATTACTATGGAGTACATTCGCCTCCAGGCAGAAGATAAGGAAATCGTTAACCCCCTAGACGGGAGTCTAAAAGCCTACAATGTGGCAAGAAATAGCGTGAATTTTACTGCAGAAATGCCAATGAATGGGGGGACGCAACAAATATCAGTATTCGGTGGGGATAAAATATGGGGCGCAGGTTGGGCTTACTCGAAAACAAATGACTATGGTACACCCTCTGTTGATGTCAGTTGGAACAAGCCTTGGTATGAATCGTCAGAAGCAATTCTTGGGTATGGGGCAAAAGACAAAATTCAGCTAGGTTTTCGAAGAGGATTTCCAGATCAACTTACGATTTATAGCGCATTTTCTCTGAATCAGTATAAATTTGATGATCTAGATATAGGCATTGCCGCGAAGAGCTATCGTATTCAACTTGGAGGGCGGAAAGCTATTACGCCAATTTCTAAAAGCCTATCAGTTGGCTACGGGCTAGATTTTGAAAACATCAATAATCGAGTAATCAATACAAGTAGAATGGGTATCTCCTATTATCCTTTTACTTTGGTGTCACGGGAGATGCAAGTCGCTGACTTCGGGTGGAACAAACAATATCAAAATAATCTAAGCCTCAATGCAAGGTTAGGGCTTGAGTACGATAGCCAGAGTAGAACCCGCTCTCCATTTGCTTATGTCAGAACCAACTATAGAGTGAAGCCAAATTTTGAATGGAACTTCTATATTCAAACTGGAATGTCATCTTACCTTGATCAAGATGAAAACTACGTAATGATAGGTGGCAATATTGCCTATTTATTTAATTAGGGCGGACTCTAAGCCCCTTAATAAATACGAAGGAATTTCTATCTTACGATAGAGCACCTCTAAAAAATGCCTTTTTATTCGATAGCGGCGGCAGCTCCGCACTCAAGGCCTTGCCTTCCTGCAGCATTTCTCTACCTTCTCCATTCATGGAGTTGTGCGAGTTTCCTTGCGATGCTTTCTTGCTCTCGAATAAACACTCCGATATTTAGAGATGCCCTATACTTTATAGTAGGCGTTATTCAAAACACTCCAACTGATAATTGACTAGGCATAGTTAAAATGATCTCGAAAATATCATCTACACTAAATTTACCTATAAGATCAGTTGTAATATTGGAAATCATCGTATTCCTTGGCGCTTGTCTGATAGCGGATCAAATATTTTTTGAAGGTGATCGTTTTATATATATCGAGCCACATCCATTTTGGATTGTTGTGGTGCTTCTCAGTGTGCAATACGGAAGCGTAGCAGGGTTGCTTTGTGCATTCGCCTGTAGCGCGGGGTTATTAGTTGATAATATTCCGGACAGGTCTTTTGATCAGGACCGTAACGAATGGATAATGTCTGTTATAAAGTTGCCGTTTCTTTGGTTTCTATCTGCAGT
>DFBZ01000013.1:10016-11917 GCA_002366835.1 Gammaproteobacteria bacterium UBA3067 | reverse complement strand
GCCAGGGGGTGTTCTTGAGTTGGCGTTGCTTCCTTCTACTTCAAGGTTTCATTATTCTCTCTCTGTCTTACACTTACACGCCAGAATATACTCAAATCAATGAGCGACAAAATAGATGGATACACCCAAGGTATATATCGGTTTAAGTAACCCTAAAACCCCCACTAATGTGGGCGCGGTGATGCGTGCAGCGGGGTGTTTTTTGGCAGATGCTGTTTTTTACACTGGGCATCGTTATAAAACCGCTGCGCAATTTAACACTGATACTCAAAATGCCAGGTCTAGGATTCCTTTAACTTCGGTTGATTGCTTGCTGGATAATATTCCAGAAAATGCGCAGGTGGTATGCGTGGAGCTTGTGGAGGGGGCAAGACCTTTGCCGGAGTTTCAACATCCTGATAAGGCGTTTTATATCTTCGGCCCAGAAGACGGTAGCATTAAGCAGGCGGTAGTTAATAAGGCAGATGCGGTGGTTTATATCCCCACCAAGGGCTCTTTGAATTTGGCCCAGACGGTAAATGTGGTGCTTTATGATCGAATGGCGAAGGCTGGTTTTGCCAGGGTTGGTGATGATTTGATTCGCGAAGTGCGTGATGCAAATAATAAGTTAAAACGTCGCTAAGCACTTATGCATAGGCGCTTTGTTTGGCCTTGCTGTTGGAAGGCCGTTTTGACATGGCTTGCGTTACAAGCGTGGAGTCGGTGCTTTTTTGTAGCATTTAAATGGGTTTAGCGTGCCAAAGTCACCTGTCATTTATTCCATTAGATTTTGTATCGTAAGGATATAACGGAGCCGGGGTCAGGTTAATATTTGGTGCTTTTGACGTCTCTTCATTCAAGACGATTTCTATTATTACTTGGTCCTGACGTGTGTCATGCGCAGGTCATCATAGCGCGTGATTTGATGGTGTCTGCACTCGCTTGTTGAATAAGCAGCGGCTATCAAGTTGTTTCGTTATTGATATCGGAAACACCATCCAAATTGACACAATAGTTAAAAAGAGTAGGTCAGAATGAGCAGCAGTAATTTATTAACCTCAACGATTAAACCCAATCGAGAGAAAGCCTTAATGCTGGCTAAACGAGAAGTGGGCGTTTTGGTTCATAATTCTGTCTTGCTGGAGGGTATTCATTTCACTCTTCCTGAGATTAATACTCTGCTCGAAGGTGTGACGGTTGGTGGACATAAATTAGGCGACCAGCAAATTGCAATAAACCAAGGTGAGGCTTGGCGGTATTTGTTTTCTGCAGTGAAAAATGATGAGTTCTATGTGTCTTTGGATTTTATTTGCGACCTACACGCTATTTCGGCTAATGAAGAGGTTTCAGAGTGGGGCCAACTTCGCTCCGGCGGGGTGACTATTGCTGGCTCTGATTATATGCCGCCCAAAGCGGCTGATTTGCCATCTAAATTTGCGGCGTTACTTATTTCAATGGAACGTTTTGATGAAATTTATGATAAGGCTATTCATTTCTTTTTGTCTGTGGCGCGTAATCAATTTTTTTATGATGTTAATAAGCGTACGGGCAGGTTGATGATGAATGGTATTTTATTAAACGCGGGTTACCCTGCTATTAACTTATCCGCTAAACGTAAACTGGAATTTAATCAGTTGATGATGCGCTTTTATAAGTCAGGAGAGGAGGCTGAGATGAATGCATTTATGCGTTCGTGTATTGACTCTAGGCTTGTTGATATAATGAGCGAATGATGAGGGAAACATCTTTAGCTCTCTGTTTTGCTCGGTTCCACCGGCTTCTCATGTGAAAGCAGTGTCGTAACGTTATCGCCTTGCTGTAGCAGCATTAAGTTTGCGAGGAGGCGGCTTGTTCATCCATTTCCACCCTGAAATAGATAAATTTCCAGATATTCAAAGGCGGTTAAAGTAAACGAAAGTGTT
>DFBZ01000013.1:9052-9971 GCA_002366835.1 Gammaproteobacteria bacterium UBA3067 | reverse complement strand
CTAGGCTGAAGAAGGGGTGTTTGATAGTGATGCGGTGGGTATTGCTAATTTCGGTCAATGGGATGACTAGTAGGCTGTTTAAATTCGCTGAATAGTGACGTTTTAATAACAGATTTCAATTAGATGAAGTCCCTTGGCTTTAGTTTTTGGGCAGGGTTTATGTTCTTGGCGGTTTTTTAGTGCCTCATTGATCTCGCTCAAGTTAATATTACCCCTGCCTACCTCAAACAGTGTTCCTGCGATATAGCGAATCATGTGTTTTAAAAAACCATTGCCTTTAATCTTCAGGTAATAAGTGTCTTGGCTGAAGTCTAAGGTGTCAGCTTTTATTATTTCGCAGAGGTCAATGTTGCGGATGGTGGATTTTATTTTATCATCTCGCGTGGCGAAGTTATAAAAGTCGTGCTCGCCAATAAAGAGTGTGCAGGCGCTTTTCATTAATTCTAAATCCATTGGATTATTATCGCCTGGTGTCACGTGGTAAACAAAGTCATTTAAGATTGGGTTGTCAATTTTGTCTGTAGAAAAGTAGTAATGGTATTCCTTGCTCTTGCTATCTTTATTGGGATTAAATTCTTTGGCGCATGGTTCGCAATGTTGTATGCGAATGTCGCCAGGTAGCTGGGAGTTCATTCCACGCAAGAGTTTTTCAGATTCAATTTTTATAGGAAGAGTGAGCTTTGCGACCTGGCCTTGTGCATGGACACCTGCATCGGTTCGACTGGCGCCGGAAATACTGCAGTGCTGATATTTGCAGATTTTCTTTAGTACTTGGTGAATGATGGATTGAATGGTCGGTTTTTGTTCGGTTGCTCCAAGGTCTTGCCAGCCAAAATAGCGGGAGCCTTTGTAAGAGACGATGATAAGGTGGTGATGCATGCGTTTTTCCATGAAGGCGCTAGCAGGCTGTTGAAATTCT
>DFBZ01000013.1:1944-8956 GCA_002366835.1 Gammaproteobacteria bacterium UBA3067 | reverse complement strand
CTCAATTCAGCGAATTTCAACAGTCTGCTAGAAAACGAGGGGGCTTCAATGAATGATTTTACTCACCCCGTTATTATTTTTTACTCATTACTCTCATTCACTTGGTTAAGTGACTGGCAAAGCGCTTCTTTTAGCTGTTGGCCAATTTCTTTTTCGGCAATTGTTTCTCCTTTTTCGTTAACAACAAAGAAAATATCGTCAGCCCGCTCGCCAAGGGTGGTGATGCGAGCATTTAGCACCGATACACCCATCTTGGCCAGTATCAAGCCGATTTGCGCAAGCACGCCCGGACGGTCAAGTGTATTCACCTCCAGAATTGAGTGATGGTTGTGTTTGCTGTTTTGTAATTTGATGCGGGTGTTGGGCGCAAAGTTTTTGAGTTGGCGAGGCAGTCTATGGTTGACTATTTCTGGGATAATCGAGGATGTTTTTAATGCTTTTTCCAGGGTTTTGTGGATGAGTTCACTGCGGTAGGTGTCGTTGCCAATGGGTGTGCCTTCTTCATCCAGTACGATGTAGGTGTCGAGGCTAAAATTGGAGTCGGACGTGATAATGCGTGCATCCACTACGGAAAGGTGTAGCTGCTCCAGTGTGGAGACCATTATGGCAAAAAGATTGGGCCGGTCTTCTGTGTAAATGAAAATTTGGGTGCCACCTTCAAATTTTCTGCTGGTGGTTTCGCGAATTAGAACGAGGGGCTTGTCTGAGGTGTGGCGAATAATTCCATCGGTGTGCCAGGCGATATCGCTGGGTGATTCCCGAAGGAAATAGTCGTCACTCAGGTTGTCCCAGATGGCTTTGGCATCTTCGCTGACATCGTGGTCGGATATTTGGGTGAGCCGCACCAATGACTCGCTGCGGTTATCCTGGGCGCGATCACTGGTGCCTATAGGCTTATCAAGGCCACGCCGAAAAACCCGCTTGGTTTCTCTATAAAGCTCCCGCATCAAGCTGGCACGCCAAGTGGTCCATAGTTCCGGGTTGGTGGCGCAAATATCTGCAACGGTGAGGGCGTAGAGGTAGTCCAGTTTTACTTCTTCACCAATTTTTTCTGCAAAAGATTGGATAATGTCCGGGTCGCTGATGTCTTTTTTCTGCGCGGTCATGGACATTAAAAGGTGGTTTTGTACCAGCCAGGCTAAGAGTTTGGTGTCTGATCTGTTAAGGCCGTGCCGGATGCAGAATTCAGTGCTGTCTTTAGCGCCCAGTTGAGAGTGGTCACCCCCTCGGCCTTTGCCAATGTCATGAAATAAACCGGCTAGATAAAGGAGTTCTAGCTTGGGGAGCTGCTGAACAATGTAGTAGGCAATGGGAAAGGGTTTTCGCTGTTCACGTAGACGAAAACTTCGCATATTTCGAATGACTAATAGTGTATGCGCATCCACGGTATAAATATGAAACAGGTCAAACTGGCTTTGGCCGATGATGTTGTCAAAGGCCGGAATATAGCGCCCGAGAATGCCGTAGCGTTTCATGCGTTTTAGTTGCGAGAAAATATGAAAGGGGGAGCGCAAAAAGTCCATGAAGATTCTATTGTTGCGCGGATCATTGCGGAATTCTTCGTTAATTAGGTGGCTGTTGTCGCAAATCAAGCGAATAGTAGAGGCGCGTACCCTTTTGATATCTTTACGGTTGGCGATAACCTTGAAAATATCCAGCAGCGCGGAGGGATATTCCACAAATACTTCAGGGTGTGTTACCTCGATTGCATCGTTTCTTAGTTGGAAGTGCTCGCTAATGGGGTGGGCGACGGTGCCTGCTTCATTCTCTAGGATTAATTCATTAAATAGCTGCAGCAGGAGTTCGTTAAGCTGGGATACCGCCTGGGCGGTACGATAGTAACGTTTCATGAGCTGCTCAATAGCGAGGCTTTGCTCATTATCGACATAGTTCAGAATACCTGAAATGCTATGTTGGTAGTCAAATAGCAGGCGATTTTCTCCACGCTTGGTCAGCAGGTGGAGGTGGTAGCGAAGCTGCCAAAGGAAGTCCTGGCACTCGTTGAGGGTGTTGTGCTCAGCTTCAGAGATGAACCCCTTGTCGACGAGGCCGGCGAGACTGTTAACACCAAAATGACGTTTGGCTACCCAGCCGATAGTTTGTATGTCGCGTAGTCCTCCGGGCGCATTTTTGATATTCGGTTCGACATTGTATTCAGTATTGTTGTGTTTCTCGTGGCGCTGCTTTTGTTCGTGAAGTTTTTCCTGAAAAAAGAGTTGGTTATCCCAAACTTTGTCAGAGGCAATGGTGCTGTTGAGCTTGTCGAGCAGGCTCTCTGGGCCAAGGATGATGCGCGCTTCCATTAATGAGGTTGCGATGGTGAGGTCGTCGCAGGCATTTTCTAGGCATTCATCCAGGCTGCGCACACTATGGCCAATGTTGAGCCCGATATCCCATAGCTTGGTAAGGAAGCGCTCTAGACCTTGATCAAAGCTTTTATCGTTGTTATCTCTGATGAGCAGGAGAATGTCCACGTCAGAGTGAGGGTGGAGTTCTGCACGGCCATAACCGCCGACCGCCAGTAATGCAATGTCGTCTGAAGGAGAGAGGCAAGCTTGGCACCAAAGGTAGCTTAGAACCTGATCTACCAGCCAAGCGCGCTTCCGGATGGCGCTTGTTACGCAGCCACCTGCTACAAAGTAGGCATCAATCTTATTTTGTGATTCGCTCAGGTACTCGCGGATAAAGGCAATGTCGTTGTCCGTTTTTAGGACGCCTTCATGGAAGTCGGCTAAATCAAAAAGTTCTGCAGATTTTACCGCTTGAGGGGTGTTGCTATTTCGCATGGAGTACCTGTTTTTGGATCTGTCATTGGGGTGCGTTGATATGTGGGCTTTGAGCCGATTTAATCCGCCTCCGTTCTGCCAAAGTTTTCCTCGCTTCGCAGTGTTAAAACTTCGTAACCTGTTTCGGTGACGACGAGAGTATGCTCCCATTGTGCAGACAGCTTGCGATCCTTGGTGACGACGGTCCATTTATCAGGTAAAAGGCGGGTTTCACGGCGGCCCTGGTTGATCATGGGCTCAATGGTGAAAGTCATACCTTGCGCCAATTTGAGGCCGGTGTTCGCTTTGCCGTAGTGAAGCACTTGAGGTTCTTCGTGAAATACTTCGCCTATGCCGTGGCCGCAATATTCCCGCACCACTGAGAAACGTTCCCCTTCCGCATATTTTTGAATGACAGCGCCAATATCCCCCAGGCGGACGCCAGGTTTAACCAGTCTTATGGCCTTGTACATGCTCTCCTGAGCGACGTGAATCAAGCGTGTTGCGACGACGGATGGTTTGCCAATGGTGAACATTTTGCTGGTGTCGCCATGGAAGCCATCTTTAATGACCGTGACATCAATATTGATAATGTCTCCGTCCTTGAGGATGCGCTCCTCATCTGGAATGCCGTGGCAGATAACATTGTTGATGGATGTGCAGATGGATTTGGGGAAGCCGTTGTAGTTGAGGGGAGCAGGAATGGCATCGAGTTCCTTGACGATGTAGTCATGGCAGATGCGGTTTAATTCTCCCGTGCTGACCCCCGCTTTCACATAGGGGGTGATCATCTCAAGTGTTTCTGCTGCCATGCGACCAGCGGTGCGCATTTTTTCTATTTGTTCTGGGGTTTTGATGCTGACGGTCATAAAATCCTTAGTGCGATGAGGGTGAATGACAGAGGTTTGGGCTATTGTTCACTAGTGGCGAAGACTACCCCATTTCGAGAGGGATTTCAGTTGAAATTATGCGTTTTGATTGTTGTAGATCTCGTTTTGTGGTATAAAGCCGCGCTCGCTTACATCCTTTGTCAAAAAGGAGGCGAGTAAAAAATCGCACATGTATCGACACACTGATCCGGGTGCCTCTTATCGAAGACGAGAAAGGGGTTGGACAGTGGGATGCATGGAGGTTTAACCCAAACTAAAAGGTAATGAAAATGTCTAACGTAAGTATGCGTGATATGTTAAAAGCGGGCGCTCATTTCGGGCACCAGACTCGCTATTGGAACCCCAAGATGAGCCCTTATATCTTTGGTGCTCGTAATAATATTCATATCATCAACCTGGAAATTACACTTCCAGCTTTTAATGAAGCACTTGCCATCGCAAAAAGCATGGGTGCTGACAACAAAAAAGTTTTATTTGTGGGTACTAAACGCTCTGCCAGCAATCTGATTAAAGAGCATGCAGGCCGCGCCAATATGCCTTATGTCAATCATCGTTGGTTGGGTGGCATGCTCACAAACTACAAGACTATTCGTCAATCTATTCGTCGATTGAAAGATCTTGAAGGTCAAAAAGTAGACGGCACCTTGGAAAAGCTCACCAAAAAAGAAGGTTTGATGCGAGCGCGTGAGCTAGAGAAGCTTGAGCGTAGCCTAGGTGGCATCAAAAATATGGGTGGTCTTCCAGACATATTGTTTGTTGTCGACGTTGAGCACGAGCGTATTGCTGTGCAGGAAGCGAATAAGCTTGGTATTCCTGTAATTGCTATTGTGGATACTAACAGCAACCCAGATGGGGTTGATTACGTTGTTCCAGGAAATGACGATGCAATCCGTGCTGTACAGCTGTATATCGAAACCATGGCTGATGCCTGCATGGAAGGACGCGCCGAAACATCCGGTCAGCCAGCTGATGCTGGTTTTGTTGAAGCAGAAAAAGCGCCGGCAGCACCCGCAGAAAAGGATGAGGGTAGCGCAGAGGCGGTAGCCGAGGGTTAAGCCTTCCGTTATTGGTTTGAAAAAAAGGGGGGCAGAGCCCCCCTTTTTTTAACTGATAAATGTAGCGAGGGTGAATTTTCCACCCGAGATGAAACAAACTTGAAGTATAAGAGGGCGACCTATCTGTCGCTTATATAACACCATATCGGATTAATAAAATAGTGAGGATAGAATCATGGCTGTGACTGCATCGTTGGTTAAAGAGCTTCGTGAGCGTACTGGTTTGGGCATGATGGAATGCAAAAATGCCCTGGTAGCCACAGAAGGTGATATTGAGGCGGCAATTGATAACCTGCGTAAATCGGGCCAAGCTAAAGCGGCTAAAAAAGCAGGCCGAACTGCTGCTGAAGGCGCAGTGGCTGTTAAAAGTTCCGATGACAACAAAATGGCGCTGATGCTTGAAGTAAACAGCGAGACTGACTTTGTTGCCCGTGATGATAACTTCAAAGAGTTCGTAGACCTGATTGCGAGCCGTGCTTTAGAAGCGAAAGAAACCAATATTGCGACCCTAATGGCCTTGCCTGCAGAAGAAGGGGGCACAGTAACGCTTGAAGAGGCGCGCCTAGGTTTAGTGCAGAAAATCGGAGAAAATATTCAAGTACGTCGCGCCCAGCTTGTTGAAGCGGAAGGTGTTGTTGGTAGTTATATCCATGGAGGCAAGATTGGTGTTGTTGTTTCCTTAAAAGGCGGGAACGTGGACCTGGGTAAAGATGTAGCGATGCACGTAGCAGCATCTAACCCATTAGTGGTAAATCCAGATGAGGTATCGAAAGATATCTTGGATAAAGAAAAAGAAATATTCTCTGCTCAGGCGCGTGAAAGCGGCAAGCCGGAAGAAATTATTGAAAAAATGATTACTGGGCGTATTAAAAAATACCTAGCTGAAGTGAGCTTGGTAGAGCAGGCTTTTGTTAAGAACCCCGATACCAAAGTAGGAAAGCTCGCGAAAGATGCGGGTGCAGAAATTGTCTCTTTTACTCGCTTTGAAGTGGGTGAAGGTATAGAAAAAGAAGAAGTGGACTTTGCTGCTGAAGTGGCTGCTCAGGTTAAAGGCGCGTAAAACGCACTTGAGAATTGGGTTGTATTTTTCGGTGCAGTAGTTGGTCATTCTGCTCCTGTACCGAAGCTTTTTTACGATTAGATCTTTTTGGGGATTTTTACGTAAGGGCGGTCTATTTGGCTTATCTCGTAAAACGGTTTCTCTACTAGTTACAGCAAAACTAACAGGAATTCATGACTATCAAAGACAAAAACCCTCGGTTTCAGCGTATCTTATTAAAGCTTAGCGGTGAGGCTTTAGCCGGTGATAAAGAGTTTGGAATTGATCCCAAGATTCTGGACGCGCTGTCACTTGAAATTGGACAGCTAGTAGGTATTGGCGTCCAGGTGGGTGTCGTTCTGGGTGGTGGAAATCTTTTTCGTGGCGCCGAGTTAAATAAAGCAGGTCTTGATCGCGTCACCGGTGATCACATGGGTATGTTGGCGACGGTTATGAATGGTTTGGCCATGCGAGACTCGCTGGAACGCTCCAATATTCCCACACGCCTGATGTCAGCAATTCCCATGAGTGGCATACTGGAACACTACGACCGTCGAAACGCTGTGCGTTACCTTAATAATGGTGATGTAGTGGTGTTTGCTGCGGGTACTGGGAATCCGTTTTTTACCACTGATTCAGCCGCTTGTTTACGCGGCATTGAGATTGATGCAGACCTTGTTTTAAAGGCGACCAAGGTGGATGGCGTTTATTCGGCAGATCCTGTTAAAGATCCAGATGCAGTGTTTTATCCTTCATTGACCTATGACGAGGTGCTGGATAAAAAGCTCGGCGTTATGGATCTAACGGCTATTTGTTTGGTAAGGGATCACGACATGCCTGTGCGTGTATTTAATATGGCGAAAACCGGCACATTAACTCAAATCGTTGTGGGTGCTGATGAGGGAACTCTCATTTCAGGAGAAAAAAAGTGATTGAAGAAATTAAAGACGATGCGAAAAGCCGCATGGCAAAATCTCTTGGGGCGCTTGATGATGCATTTAAAAGAGTACGTACAGGGCGTGCACACCCAAGCCTATTGGATAGCGTTACCGTCTCTTATTACGGTTCCGACACGCCTTTGAGCCAAGTGGCTAACATCTCGGTGGAAGACGGGCGTACTCTGGTGGTCTCGCCATGGGAAAAACATCTTATTCCTGACGTTGAAAAGGCAATTCTGAAATCTGATTTAGGCTTAAACCCTTCGACCTCGGGGGATGCTATTCGCTTGCCTATGCCGGCTCTGACCGAAGAAACCCGCAAAGA
>DFBZ01000013.1:0-1843 GCA_002366835.1 Gammaproteobacteria bacterium UBA3067 | reverse complement strand
CGAGGCTTGGATGATGTTCAGAAAATCACCGACAAATTTATTGCCGATATTGAAGTAAAGCTGAAGACGAAAGAAGAAGACTTAATGAAGGTTTAGCAGGGCAGCTAGGGTTTCCTTTCGTAGCAACCCTTTTTGCTACATGTGGGTCAACTAACTTTCGTTTTAATACGTCTCGCAAAGCCCCATCGCTCATTTTCTGAATGAGCGGGGCTCTTTCTTTTAACCTCCCTGTTTAATCCCAATAACAGGAATAGACTCGAATTTTTTGCCAGATATGAATTCAGATAAACCCGATGCCTCCCTACTTCCCAAGCATGTTGCCGTTATTATGGATGGCAACAACCGCTGGGCAAAACGTCAGCAACTTTCTGGAGCAGAAGGCCATAAGGCCGGAGTTACTGCATTGCGAGAGTTGGTGCGTTACTGCTCTGAATTCGACGCAATAAACGTACTGACAGCTTTTGCTTTCAGTAGTGAAAACTGGCAGCGTTCAGATGAAGAAGTAAACGCTATCATGGGTTTGATGCTACAGGCTTTGGTGAATGAATTACCCGAGCTTAATGAAAACAGTGTGCGTATGCATATTGTTGGTGACCGTAGCCGCTTGTCGGAGAGCTTAATTCAGCGTATTGAAAATGCTGAGAGCGCTACGCAACAGAATGACGGTATGCACTTGGTGATTGCCATTAACTACGGTGGGCGCTGGGATATTGTCAATGCCGCCAAACGCTTGCTCGAAGAAGCGCAGGCTGGAGGGCTTGATAGCGCGGACATAACGGAAGATCAGCTTGCTACACAGTTGAGCCTCAGTGAGTTTCCTGATCCTGATTTATTGATCCGCACTGGCGGTGAGCACCGTATTAGTAATTTTCTATTATGGCAGGCGGCTTACTCTGAACTTTATTTCAGTGATACATTATGGCCCGACTATGATCGGGCTGAGTTTGATCGGGCTCTTGAGAGCTACAGCTCCCGTCAAAGACGTTTTGGCGGCCGTGTTGAATGAAATCACCAAAAGCGGCATAGCAAAATAATATTAACAATGGAGCCAGAAAAACCGTGTTAAAGCAGCGCATTATTACCGCTCTTGTTCTTGTTCCATTGGTTTTAGGCGGCATTTTTAACTTGTCTCCTGAATACTTTTCTTATGCCTTGATTGCCGTCATGCTCCTTGCAGCGTGGGAATGGAGCAATATGATTGGGGTGGAAAGTATTCCAGGTCGCTTGCTATATCTGTTGTTCTGTTTTGGTGCCATCCAGCTTTTTTCCCATATGAATCAACCTTGGCTTTACGGCTTGGTGGTTTTTGCCTGGTGTTTTTTTATCGCCTGGGTCATGAGCTATCCCCGTAATACTGATCGCTGGGCGCGTGGTTCGGTGTTTCAGGGCGCTGTGGGTTTGGTGGTTATTGTGCCCACCTGGGGTGCTTTGAGCTTGATTCAGGCAATGGATAATGGCCCTTGGTGGGTGATGTTTTTGATGGGTATCGTATGGGGTGCTGATACGGGGGCTTACTTTGTTGGCCGTAAGTTTGGTCGTAATAAATTGGCGCCCAATGTGAGTCCGGGCAAGTCCATCGAGGGTGTTGTGGGTGGCATGGTGACAACCGGTATATTAGGGGTGTTAGTGTGGCTGTTTGCGACACTTCCAGGCGTGAGTTTGCTAGAATTGCTGGCCTTTACCATGATCGTAACGGTAGTGTCGGTTCTGGGTGATCTTTTTGAAAGTATGATGAAGCGTCATCGCGGTATTAAGGATAGCGGTAATATACTACCCGGCCACGGGGGTATTTTAGATCGTATCGATAGCCTGACGGCAGCCAGCCCATTTTTCCTTTTTGGCT
>DFBZ01000032.1:5804-6363 GCA_002366835.1 Gammaproteobacteria bacterium UBA3067 | reverse complement strand
ATCAACGATGATGGAAAAAATGTCACTTTCCAATACAAGGACAGCGACACCGGGAAAATGAAAACACGCTCCATGAAAGGAGAGGCGTTTGTCGCGCTGATATTGCAACACACGTTACCGAAAGGGTTTAGGCGTGCACGGGACTATGGGTTTTTACATGGCAATGCGAAACGGACATTAAGGCTTGTGCAGTGGGTCTTGCGGGTGGAAATCCCCCCGCTTCAAGAAAAACAAAAGACCACATTTATCTGTCAGCACTGCAAGGGGCCGATGGCGATTATGGGGTTTAAGCAACCGGGTTTAACCTCTGGGTGAAATAAGAGCGCAACACCAGGTCAAGTCACCTAACACGGGGGGAATAAATCCTATGGCATAAATCGCTGCTTTTTTTATCGTTCAAAAGGGCGAGGGATTTGCTCGCCCAAAATAAACAGGCGTCTGGAGTACGCCGCCTCTTCCCTCTCTTCTGTTTTATTTATTTACTATATAGAGTCGTCAAGACCGGGCTTGTTCAACAATAGGATAAGTCGCGGCTAACGCGCGACTTATCCTTATTCGT
>DFBZ01000032.1:2010-5760 GCA_002366835.1 Gammaproteobacteria bacterium UBA3067 | reverse complement strand
TTTCAGTAAAACCAAACTGTTTGTATGCTCCAATAGAATTGAGAGATGAATTAACTGTAACTTCACTATCTTTTACAGCACGAAGCAGTTCGTCAAATATTTTTCGACCTACGCCACTTCTTTGCATACTTGGTTCTACAAAGAGTAAATTCAGGTGATTTCTATCACGAATCTCTCCTATACCAACAATCGCGCCTTTGCTACGGCAAACAACGAATAAATTACCTAGACTGAGGCGGCTTTCTATGGATTCCAGAGTAAGGCCGCGCTTAAATGTGGCAACACCTTCTTCAGATAATGTAGGTGCTACAGAATGATCAAATGCTCTCTCTATTAACGACGAGGCAAACAACAAATCATTTGTTTTTAATTTATCTATTCGCAATTTCAGACACCCTTCGGCTCATGGAGAAACTTAACGCTTTGATCACCGTATTAATTCACCGCAAAAAAATAGAAAAGAACCACTAACCTTTCCTGAATTAATACGGTGGATCAACTTGTTAAATTTTGGCGTACCACTGCCCTATCTGCTGTTAGGTTCGCCGAGCACGCCCTATGGGGCTTCGTAATGACCTTTCTATAAAAACCACCGGCCCCATCAGCCATAAGTCGCTAGCAGCAGTGTGAATGCCACCCGCCAATATTGTCAATATAAAATCAACAGGCACAGCTATCTCCATGACATATTTCATCATGCCTTTCTCCCTATGCCACACTACGTAAAGATTTCACTGTTTCTCTGTGAAAGAGTGGCTCGCCACAAATCTCACAGTTTGGAGAAAAACCTTTCCCCTCCAGGTAGTCTTGCCATGCCAGAAGTCTGCGCTGGCTTACTGGAGCTTGGTTAAGCTGTTTCCTTGCTTCGTTAAGTTTAGGGCGTGCGGGGGACGTATATAAACCGCCATATCGCAGGCTCGGCTTTCCGTGTATTGGGACATGTTGTACCAGTCGCTGAATAAACGCATCTGGGGTTAACCGTAACGTTTCTTGCCGCCCTGTCTGATGCGACTTATAACGGAAACATATCTGGGTGCCACTGACCGAACCAAGCTGCCGGTTATTGAAAGGGCCGCCCTTAACGTAACGGGCTAAATATTTCGCGACCCCTCTTGCGTGGTCGTAACGTTTACAAAAATGTACAACCCAATCCTGCCTTCCCAGCTTATTAAGTTGGGCCTTCACGTGGTGATGACGTCGATCGGGCGGCAACACGAGCTCACCGGATATCAGCGCTTGCTTTAGTAAGTCCAGCATCTTGCCTCGATACACCTGCATCACCGGTTTTTGTGGAAATAATTGGCGCTTCTTCGGCTCGACCCAATGGCCGTCTTTATTAATGCCTCCATGGCTAATCAGCACATGCAAATGAGGGTGCAACGACAAGCTTCTCCCCCAGGTGTGGAGTGCAAGCAACAAACCGGGCATGGCTGCCAGGTAACGCGGATCACGACTAAAGGTCTTCAGTGTTTCCTGAACCGCTTGGAACAATAGCCCCGACATAAGTTCTCGGTTGTAACGCCACAAGCTGTTAAGAGATTCGGGGAGGGTAAAAATAACATGATGATGAGGGCAGTTTAGTAGCACGTCCTGCGTATTGAGTAACCAGTTCTCGCTGGCTTTACCTTGGCACTGGGGGCAAGCTCTATGCTTACACGAGTTATACCACACACCATTTAGATGTCCCGCTGAACAATATTGAGCATGACCACCCAGAGCGGCCGTTCGACATTGGGAAAGCTTACAGAGGGCTTTGTATTGATCTAAAGAAAACCTGTTACGAGAAAGAATTCCCTCTAGGTTATCTGCCAATATCTTTTGTAAGGTGGTGGAAAACATATACCACCTTATACTTGATAACTGTTTTTATGTACAGTAGTATCTGAGACAGTATTCGATGCTGCTTTCTCCGAGCGTGCTCGGCGAATTTAACGCCTCAATAATGGGCAACCTTGCTGCGAAGCAGCGCTTAAGGTTGTCCAGCCGAAGGCGCCATTGATTGATTTGTTAAGTGTTTACACGCCCAGACACCAACCATAACAAAAAATGAATAAGTAAGTGCAGACACTAAATAGTATGAAAAATGCACATCGCTATCCGGAGACCAGAAAATTAAAGCAATAAAACCCGAAACAACGCCGAACACTAGCCAAAGGTAACTTAGCTGTATTTTTCTTGCATATTTTTCTAATACAACCAGAGCAAAGGCATAACTACCAAAAGCTACTATGTTAATTGGTAGCTCCATGAGCCACAAAAACACTCTGGCTAAAGGGCGACAAGAATCAGCTCCAAATGCATCCCGGCATGGCCCAACAACCGGCTCCAGACTTACATTTATAAATATGTAATCGAATAGCACTGGAAAAGAAATTGTGTACCAAGCCAAACTCAGACAACCTAGAATTACATTCAATGCTCGATTCATATAGGACACTTAACAGCTAAGTTTCCATCACCCTACGCAAAACTTCGCGTCCTATGACGTATTCTAGTTATTGATAATCAACCAATCCTAGCTAACCCCCTGAATAAATACCAGAAAAAATATCATCCTTAATTTTCATGTGGCAAATTTCCTTTCATACGACGTAAAGTTTTACGTCATATGACGTATTCTGTCCGACAGGTCAAAACTTGGTCATTATTTTCCCAATAAAAACAACACGATGAAAAGCTTGGTTGTTTTTTATACCCTGTTTCCACGTCGCATGACGTAAAACTTTACGTCACTTTTCTTGATTTATACCCAGAAGATCATTACTGTTCAAAAAAACACTGCATAAAGAGACAGTCATGCGTAATGAGATTTCCATGCCACAACCCAGCCCCTTCTTGGAATCCGTTCGCATTGTTATTCGGCGCAAGAATTACAGCATTAAAACAGAACATACTTATTTAAAATGGATCCGCCACTTCATTCATTTTCATAATAAACGTCACCCTCAGGATATGGGGGCTTTGGAAATTGAAGCCTACCTAAGCCACTTGGCCGTTGAACGAAATGTAGCCCCGGCTACTCAGCGGGTGGCCTTAAATGCATTGGTATTTATGTACCGTCATGTACTAATGACGCCTATTGAAGAAAAGATTTCCTTCACTTATTCCCAAAAAGCACCTCGTATTCCTACCGTATTTTCTCATGATGAGGCTTGCAGGGTTTTGGATCAGCTGAATGACATGAACCATACAATGGCTGCGTTGTTATATGGTACTGGTTTGCGTGTTATGGAGTGCACCCGCTTACGCATTAAGGATGTGGATTTTGCCTTAAAGCAGGTTATTATCCGAAATGGTAAGGGCAATAAAGATCGGGTGGCGCCGATACCCACAAAAATCACTGCTGATTTGCAACAAGCGATTGAGCACGCTAAAAATCTGCATGCTTTCGATCTCTCAGAAGGATACGGAGAGGTTTATCTGCCCCACGCTTTGGCTCGGAAATACCCAAATGCGCCCAAGGAGCTTGCCTGGCAGTATGTTTTTCCAGCGGGGAAGCGCTCTGTTGACCCGCGTTCTGGTGTTATCAGGCGGCACCATATCGGTGAGCAATCATTGCAGCGGGCGGTGAAGCAGGCTATAAAAAAAGCCGGTATTTATAAGCAGGCCAGTTGCCATACTTTTCGCCACAGCTTTGCAACGCGCTTGCTCGAAATGAATTATGACATTCGCACTGTGCAAACCTTACTAGGCCATTCTGATGTTAAAACGACGGAGATCTACACCCATGTTGTGGGTCGCGGTGCGCTT
>DFBZ01000032.1:1065-1930 GCA_002366835.1 Gammaproteobacteria bacterium UBA3067 | reverse complement strand
GTGCTGTACAAGGATGCTCACCAGTGCTATGGTAAAAATAGTGATACACAAAGATAGAAGGCGCCCGTTATGACGACATCACGAATTGATATGAGGATAGATGAGACAATCAAGCTTGCGGCAGAGAAAGCGGCGGCTTTAGAAGGCATGAAGAGCTTGACCGAGTATGTTGTTCGCCTGATAGAACAGGATGCTGAGCGTGTTATTAGAGAGCATGAGGCTATCACTCTGAAGAATGATGTATTTGATCGTTTTATGAGTGCCTGTGAAGCTGCCGAAACCCCAAATAAAAAGCTTCGTGATGCCGTTGAGTTTGCCAAAGGGCAAGGTATTCAGTGATTCCATCTTCAAAATTTGTTGAACTGGATAAGCGCCTACATGAGCGTAAATCATTCGACTGTGGCACGGCCGAGCTAAATATGTTTTTACATAATTTTGCGGTACGTCACCGCGCAGCAGGGGTTAGTAAGACAATGGTTCTGCCTGACGAACAGGAGGAGCAGATTTGTTCTTACTATACTCTTTCTCATGCCGAAATTAAGCGTGAGGCACTGCCGCAATCACAAGCCAAGAAGTTACCCCACTACCCCATTCCGGTGCTTCTTATCGCCCAGCTTGCGGTTCATATTGAAACACAAGGGCATGGACTGGGTAAGGTAACTCTGGTGCGGGCGCTTCGTCATTGCCTGGATATTAACGTCCATTTGCCATCTGCTGCGGTTGTAGTGGATGCTCTGGATGAAGGTGTACAGACATTTTACGAACAGTACGGGTTTAAGCCCTTGGACAAACATAGTGGCAAGCGTATACGCCTTTTCTTGCCAATGAAAACAGTGGCGCGAGTATTCGCGCAATAGTGATCTAG
>DFBZ01000032.1:0-1000 GCA_002366835.1 Gammaproteobacteria bacterium UBA3067 | reverse complement strand
CTAGGGGTACTACTTCCACACTACTCTATGGCTCAAATTTTGCTGGGATAAATTCTAACCTGCTCGGGGTTTTGTTTCACTGGCACTCACCCGGCATTCATTCCGTTAAAACGATAAAATCAAGGCCCTGCCCATGCTGCAGCACCTTTCAGAAATAGACCTACAGCCTGTCTGGCTCTCCTTAAAGCTTGCCACGCTTACTACTTTTTTTCTTTTAACTTTAACCATCCCCCTCGCCTGGTGGTTAAGCAGAGAAGGCAACAAACATTTTAAGGGCGTTATTGGAGCACTTGCGACACTGCCCTTGGTTTTACCACCTTCGGTGTTGGGTTTTTACCTTTTGCTTATGCTTGGCCCGAGAGGCCCCATTGGGCAGTTAAGTGAGCAGTTTGGCTTAGGGACTTTGGCATTTAGTTTTAAGGGCTTGCTGGTGGCGTCGGTCATTTATTCTTTCCCCTTCGCTTTGCAGCCCATTCAGAACGCTTTTCAAGCCATGGGTAAGGGGCCGATGGAGGCGGCAGCCACATTGCGGGCTTCTCCGCTGGATCGTTTTTTCACCATCGCCCTCCCCTTGGTGCGCCCCGGCATTATCAGTGGGGCGATTTTAGCTTTCGCCCATACCATGGGGGAGTTCGGCGTCATCCTGATGATTGGCGGAAATATTCCCGGCGAAACCAAGGTGTTGTCTGTTGCTATTTATGATCATGTGGAAAGCATGGAGTATACCCAGGCGCATATTCTCGCTGGTGGCATGTTGGTATTTTCTTTTCTGGTGCTGTTTTCTCTGAACAGTTTTAACAATCTGCAAGGTAAACGGCACACATGAGTTCACACATAAAAGGCACGGCTGAAAATATTGAGGTGTCTTTTCAGTTGGAGCGACCCGGCTTTAGCTTGGATGCTTCTTTTCAAGCGCCATTGAAAGGTGTCACGGCCTTATTTGGCTATTCCGGCTCAGGGAAAACAACGGTATTGCGCTGTATCGCGGGCTTAGAAAAAA
>DFBZ01000035.1 GCA_002366835.1 Gammaproteobacteria bacterium UBA3067 | reverse complement strand
AGGCAGAGGGAAGAGTGCGAATACCCAAATCCATTCAAAGTTTATCATCGGTGTTTTTTTATCCACTCTCTGGAGATGCGAATAAGTGATTCGGCACTTTTTACATCGAGCTGGGGTGGTTCGGCTGAGAAGCGATCCATCACTAAACGTCGCCCCAAATCACTGCTGAAAGCTTGTATGTTTGCCGTTTCATCAAGGCAAAGTAGCCAGTTTTCGCCCGTGAGCCCGGCAACTTCTGTTCGAGGGAAAGCGGTTAAGGTGGTGCGTTTTAATAGCTCTACCAAGGCCTGCTGAAAGTCGGTGGCGGAAAATTCGCTGGCACTGGAATGTTGGAATCTTTTTTCGAGCTGGCGTAACTCTTTTAATGCCACTCGGCGATAGGCTGTTTTTTTATACCAGCGTATAAAAAAGTAAATTGCGCTGAGCAAGGAGATGATGGCGAGCAAAGACAACACCCACCAGCCGAGTGCAGGTGGCCAAGTGCCGAATTCGGTGGGTAGGTGAATATCTCTCAATTCAGCCAAAGGGTCAGTCGGGTTCATCAGAGCCTGCCCTTGGGCTTTGCAGAGCCAGAGAAGGATTTTCGTGGGCCTAGCACATCACGTATTTGATCAAAGTAATTGCTGTGGGTGCTCAGCGCCAGTAGTGGAATGGCGAATGGCCGCAGTGTATTTTCGAGGTGTTCCTTGCGGGAGTGGAAGCGTGTTTCATAGGCTTTGCGTAAGGCTTTGCTGTTGGTACTGAGGTGTAACCTTTCTTCGCCATTGCCAAAAGTATAGTCACCAGGCGGCGGCGCTTTGGATTCAAGCGGGTCAGAGACAAACAGGGCAATCACATCATTGTGGTGGCTGACTTTTTTCAGGTTTTGTTGGGCTTTATCGCTAAATCCATAAAAGTCACTGATGATAAAAACCAGGCTGCCAGGACGAATCAGGCGGTAAAGCGTTGCGAGGGCATTTTCGAAAGCGTTGTTATTCTGGTCTTTGTTATCCTGGTCTTTGTCAGCTGTGGATGGCTGCTGTAAAGATAAGGCAGAGTTAAACTTATTGAGCCCCTGGATCACTTGCAGAACACCTTGTTTTCCACCCTTGGGGCGGTACTCTTGGTGCGCTTCATCAGAAAATATCAAACCACCCACACGGTCATGATTATCCATTGCGGCCCAGGCTAACCAGGCAGCACTGTTGGCGGCGACAACGGATTTAAACGTTACCTGGCTACCAAAAAACATACTTTGGCGTTGATCCACCAAAATATACACCGGACGTTCGCGCTCTTCGCGAAACACCTTTGTGTGGGGTTCACCTGTGCGAGCGGTCACTCGCCAATCAATATTGCGTACCTCATCGCCAGGTTGGTAAAGGCGCGCTTCATCAAAGTCGATACCTCTCCCCCGAAATGGCGAGCGGTGGGTGCCCGCCATGGCTGCCAGGGCTTGGCTGTGGGCAGCTAAATCTAATTGACAGTTTTCACGCCGTAACGCGACCAGGTTTTTTAGCGAGGTGTAGGGGCCGCTATAAGTACTTGTTATGTTCATGCTATTTTACGGACTGCTTTGACTATATGAGGCAACACTAGGGAGTCGTGACGCGGTTAAGAAGTGCATCTACCAGCGCATCTTTATCCATGCCACGGGCTTCAGCATCGTAAGTGATGCCGATGCGGTGTCTCAGTGTATCGTGCGCCACACTTTGCACGTCAGTAGGTGTTACGAAGTCGCGGCCATCAAGCCACGCAAGGCTCTTGGCGCAGCGGTCAAGGGCGATGCTGCCGCGTGGGCTGATGCCGTATTCAATCCAGGATGCAAAATCCTCGTCGTAGGCTTGTGGCTTACGGGATGCCATGACTAACTGAACGATGTATTCCTCGACCTCTTTGGCCATGTGTACATCAAGTACTTCTTTTCGTGCTGAAAATAGCACTTCTTGTGGCAGCTGAATATTATCCTGATGATGTGATTTTGTGGCGTCGTCTTTTGCTTCCTGGCGAGCAAGGTTGAGAATACGATGTTCCGATTCGGCATCGGGGTAATCAATGGTGACATGCATTAAAAAGCGATCCAACTGAGCCTCAGGAAGGGGGTAGGTGCCCTCCTGTTCTATAGGGTTTTGAGTCGCCATCACCATAAAAAGTTCCGGCAGATTGTGGGTGGTGGGGCCGACGCTGATTTGTCGCTCCCCCATGGCCTCTAGCAGTGCCGATTGAACCTTTGCGGGCGCACGGTTAATTTCATCTGCAAGAACCAGATTGTGAAAAATGGGCCCAGGTTGAAATGTGAAGCTGCCTTCTTGGGGGCGGAAAATCTCGGTGCCGGTAATATCGGCCGGTAGCAAATCGGGTGTAAATTGAATGCGGTGAAACTGCGCCGCGACCCGCTCCGCGAGAGATTTTATTGCCTTGGTCTTTGCCAGGCCCGGTGCACCTTCGACAAGTAAGTGCCCATCGGATAACAGGGCAACAAGTAGCCGGTTTATCAGTTTTTCCTGTCCTACGATGACGGTAGACAGCTGCTCTTGTAATGCGAGGATTTTATCCCGTTGTGACATAGAAGTTTTATACCCTTTGTGTAGGTTAAGGTCTTTGTATGAGGTATGTTTTGCTCTTATGCAAGGCTCCGGTTGCAAGTAATCGCCAAGCGCAAATGTTCTGGCCGTATGATAGGGGTATATTGAAACTAATCAAGTTGACTTCGTTTTGTATGGCGGCTGCCATGCTGGATTTCGTGCGTTTTATGACCAGTGTTTCGCGGATAAGTTCAAGGTGGTGGTTTTTACGGATACTGGCAGCTATATGAAAGCGTTGTGTACCTTAAAGACTCAAAACTAACGCTCTGAATGGGCTACACTTTTTATATACGACATCAGCTTAACTCCCTGTGATAAGCAAGGGGAATCAGGTCCGGTGTATAGTGCAATGAATCCCTTTGCAAAAAACGCGGGCTCTGTCTCCATGCAAAGGTCTCAGCTTATTCTAATAGAGAAAAATAATGGTCAACAACCTCAATGACAGCGGTTATCAGGAATTTGTCAACCAGCTCAGGGAAATTATCACAACACGTTTCCATGATCAGGATGCCAGTAATATTGTTGACTTTGCGCGTAACTATTTCTCCAGCACCTATTTAGCAGAGCTGCTTCAGGAACCGATTGAAGACATTTATGGCAAGGTGATTTCGACTTGGCAATTCGTACAGAAGTTTGACCGCAAAAAACCGAAGGTGCGAATTCTTAATCCTACCATTGAGAACGACGGCTGGCAGACTACTCACACCGTTATTGAATTATTGACGGACGATATGCCTTTTATCGTTGATTCAGTTCGAATGGCCATAAATAGGCAGAATATTGCAATCCACTCGGTGATTAATACTGTTTTTAACGTTGAACGAGATGAGAAAAACCTTCTTACCCGTACAAACCTTCACTCTCATGCCTCAATAAAATCGGGTCAGCAGGAAGCGATACTGCACATTGAGATTGACCGACAAAGTAATGAGAAAAAACGTGCCCAGCTACAAAGTGAAATTCGTGAAATTCTTGATGAGCTTCAATTGTTGGTGCGCGACTTTCCGCTCATGCTGGGAAAGCTGGAATCAGCAAAGCAAGATCTTGAGTCTGTTGCGGCCAAAGATGAAAAAGGCCATGGGAAATCCCTTGTTAATCTATTGAACTGGTTGGAACAAGAAAATTTTACATTTTTGGGTTATCGCGA
The DNA here is from genome assembly GCA_002366835.1 of Gammaproteobacteria bacterium UBA3067. Lineage (GTDB taxonomy): Bacteria > Pseudomonadota > Gammaproteobacteria > Pseudomonadales > UBA3067 > UBA3067. The sequence goes on along the minus strand of DFBZ01000035.1, from coordinate 26,739 downwards.
GTACCAGCTAGAAAATAACAAACAGTCTAATAAACTGCTTGGTTTGGAAGATTCAGAGCTGGGTATTATCAAAGTGAACAAACACGTTGACCTTCTTGATGATGTGTCAGATTTCTCGCAACTCACCAGTGAAGCCCTTATTTTTGCTAAGTCATCTGCGCGTAGTCGTATACATCGCCCAGCATACCCAGAGCTAATTATTCTAAATAAGTATGATGCAAAAGGAAATATTACAGGTCAGCATCGCTTCCTTGGGCTCTTTACTGCGAAGGTTTTTCGGCAAGACCCGAATAATATCCCTATTATTCAGGATAAAATAATCCAGGTAATAGAAAAAACCGGGCTTGATAGTTCAAGCCATGATTATAAGCAGTTGCAGCGTATTATCGGGAATGTTCCCAGGGAGGATTTATTTCAAATCAGTGCCGATACGCTTTTCGAAACTATTACCGGCATACTTCATGTAAAAGAACGACCATGGGTGAAGTTATTTGTACATCCCGATCCCTTTCAGCGTTTTGTGTCCTGCATTATTTATGCGCCGCGTGATCGATATAGTACAGAAATGCGCATTAAATTCCAGGATATTCTCTGCCAGGTTTTTGAAGCTAACGATGTCAACTTCTCTACTCAGTTTTCTGAATCGGTGCTGGTGCAAGTACATATCGTATTAAAAGTGTCGCCGGACAAACCGGCTAGTTTTAATATCGATGAAATTGAACGACGCCTTGTGGATGTTTGCCGGTCTTGGGAGGATAACTTACATATCGCCCTCAATGAATTGATGGGAGAAGAAGAAGCGGCCATTGCTGCTTCTAAGTATTTGCATGGCTTTTCTTCCAGTTACAAGGAGGATTTTCTGCCTCGTATGGCCGTAGCCGATATTCGCCATATGGATTTAATAACGCAAGCCGAACCGCTTGAGTTGAGCTTCTATCGAGCTATTGAAGACCCCGCTGGCATATTTCGTTTTAAACTTTTTCATCTGAATAAATTGATTCCTCTTTCAGATGTCATTCCGGTATTAGAAAACCTGGGTCTGAGGATTCTGGGTGAACGCCCCCATGAAGTCCGCAGAAAAACCAAAAAGGAGGTGATCTGGATTCACGATTTCACGGTGTGTTATGGCAAAGAGGTGGAAATCAGCATCGAAAGGGTGAAAGACGACTTTCAATCGGCCTTCCGTCAAATCTGGAAAGGCAGTATTGAAAATGACGGTTTTAATCAAATGGTATTAGGCTCCCGTCTTAAGTGGCAGGAAGTAATGTTACTGCGCGGTTACGCCAAATATCTTAAGCAAGTTCGTTTTCCTTTTAGTCAGGCGTATATTGAAGATGCCCTGGTCAGCAATCGGGGCATTGTCGAACAGCTTATTAATTTATTTAAAGTGCGTTTCGACCCCAAAAAAGAAAAAGGGCGTGAAGAAAAAGAATCCATTTGTATAAAAAATCTAAACACGGCCCTAGAGAAAGTTGAGAACTTGGATGAGGATAGAATCCTAAGACGATTTATGGAGGTTATCCTTGGCACCATTCGCACTAACTTTTTCCAATGGGTGTATGCCCCGCCAGAATACCCTTATCTGGCGTTTAAATTCGACCCAAACCTTATTTCAGACTTGCCGTTGCCAAAGCCCATGTATGAGATTTTTGTGTATTCCGCACAGATGGAAGGGGTGCACTTGCGTGGCGGTAAAGTAGCGCGAGGCGGGTTGCGCTGGTCTGACCGGATGGAGGATTTTCGTACCGAAGTACTGGGTTTGGTTAAAGCGCAGCAGGTTAAAAATTCGGTTATTGTCCCCGTGGGTGCAAAAGGTGGTTTTGTCTGCAAAAAGTTACCCGTTGATGGTTCGCGTGATGCAGTGATGGCTGAGGTGGTGGCCTGCTACCAGCTATTTATATCCGCCTTGCTTGATATCACCGACAACCTGCGTGAAGGTGAGATTGTTCCACCTGAAAATGTCGTGCGCAAAGACGGTAGCGACCCTTACCTTGTTGTGGCAGCGGATAAAGGCACCGCCACCTTTTCAGATATTGCCAATCAAATCTCCATCGACCGAAATTTTTGGTTAGGTGATGCCTTCGCATCGGGAGGCAGTGTTGGTTATGACCATAAAAAAATGGGCATCACAGCAAAAGGCGCGTGGGTGTCGGTGCAACGGCATTTTCGTGAGTTGGGTTTGAATACTCAGAAACAACAATTTACCGTCGCGGGAATTGGAGATATGTCAGGTGATGTGTTCGGCAATGGCATGTTACTTTCAAAAAAGATAAAGCTGCTTGCTGCTTTTAATCATATGGATATATTTGTCGATCCTAGTCCAAGTTTGGAAAAAAGCTATGCCGAACGACAGCGTCTGTTTGAATTGCCACGTTCCTCCTGGCAGGATTATAATCAAGCGCTTATTTCCAAGGGTGGAGGGGTGTTTTCCCGCCGCGCAAAATCTATAAAAATCACCCCGGAAATGCAGCAGTGTTTTGCCATCAAAGACGACAAGCTTACTCCCGATGGTCTAATATCAGCGATTCTTAAGTCACCCGTTGACCTGATCTGGAATGGCGGAATTGGTACGTATATAAAAGCCAGCGTTGAGCAGCATACCGATGTGGGAGATAAAGCCAACGATAGCCTCAGGGTCGATGCCAAGCAAATGCAATGCCGCGTATTTGGAGAAGGCGGCAACCTTGGTGTCACCCAGCTTGCGCGTGTGGAAATGGCATTAAATAATATCGCAGTTAATGCCGATTTTATTGATAACTCAGCCGGTGTGGATTGCTCAGACCATGAGGTGAACATAAAAATACTGCTTAATGAAGTAGTTAATAAAGGTGATCTTACTCTTAAGCAGCGCGAGCAGTTATTAGAGAAAATGACCGATGACGTTTCTGATCTTGTTCTGCGAAACAATTACAAACAAGTGCAATCTATCAGTATTAGTGAATCCCTATCATCGAATAGGCTTGATGAATTAAAGCGTTATATCCACTACTTGGAAGGTGAGGGTAAGCTGAATCGAGAGCTCGAATTCTTACCCTCCGATGAAGAAATAAATAACCGTAAAAAAGCGGGTTTAGGTTTAGTTCGACCAGAATTATCCACGTTGCTTTCTTACAGTAAAGGCCTGCTTAAGGAGCAGTTGGTGGATGAAAATCTACTGAGTGATCCTTTTATTTCATCACAAGTAGAGACGGCTTTTCCAAGGCTGATGAGTTCAAAATTCAAGCCGCAAATGTACACGCATCGTTTGAAGAAAGAAATTATCGCCACCCAGCTTGCCAACGCGATTGTTAACGATATGGGTATTACCTATGTTATGCGTATGCATGATGCATCGGGTGCTGAGCCTGCAGATATCGCAAAGGCCTATATGATTTCAAAATCAATTTATCAGCTCGATGAGCTTTGGGAAGATATACAGAGTCTCGATTATAAAGTCAGCACTGAAGCACAGATTAAAATGATGACGGATATAGCGCGGGTGGTGAGGCGGGCCACACGATGGTTTCTGCGTAACCGACGCGGAGAGATGGATGTAACAACGACCATCACGCATTTTCAGCCCAGAGTGAACCAAATTAGAAATAACTTGGGTGCTTACATACAAGGAGAGTTAAAGGAAAAATTTGATGCCAAAGTGCAGGATTTAGTGGAAATGGGTATTCCTGAGGCGCTTGCCAATAAAGTAGCCTCGACCTCAAACATGCTGTCGTTTCTGGGTGTTATAGAGGCTGCAGATATTACTGGCCATAGTCTCGATCAGGTGGCGAAACTCTATTTTATGCTTGGGGATGAATTAGAGCTACACTGGTTTCGTGTGTTGATTCACGAGTTGCAAACCAGTAACCATTGGCAAGCTCTGGCTAGAGAAACCTATCGCGACGATCTTGACTGGCAACAGCGCGCTTTGACTGTCAGCGTACTTCAATCTGAAGTGGAGGAAGATAGCACCCTGGAAGATAGAATCTCTCTCTGGAAGCAGTGTTACAAAACCCTATTGAATCGTTGGGATTCTATGATTGACGAATTAAAATCCGGTAACGCGCAGGAGTTCTCTATGTATGCCGTGGCATTGCGAGAATTACTCGATATTGCACAATCCAGCGCTTACGCCTGTGGAAGTACAGATACTAAAAACGATGAAGAAGATTGTTGTTGATCTAGTAATAAGCAGGGAGGAGTACCTGCGCTGGTATCAGGGTAGCGCGAAAACTGTCGCTACCCGCACTGTGGATAACCGTAGCGTACGCTTTCCTGTTAATATTCTTCAGCCCTATGTGACCCACTCGGGCATCAATGGACGTTTTGTTATTGCGTTTAATGATGAAGGGAAATTTATAAAAATTGAGAAAGTTTCTAGGCGATCGATAAAGAGCTAGAGAGGGGAGCTCTAGCTCTTTATCAGAGATTAAACGCTCAGTGTGTACACCATTAAAGGCAAGCTGAGTAAAAGGAATAAGCCTCCTGATGCAAATAAAACGCTGGCCGATTTTTTAATATGGGCAATATTTAGCTCAGAAAATAAACCAGTAGATCGCAACATTTCAAATGGTGTGAATGCTTTAATCGACAATGCCATAGCCATCAGCACAAGAGAAGAAAATAATAGCTTGAATACCATCGGGTGAATTAAACTCGCGCTGTAAATCATCCCCTCATCGCCATAACAGGTGCCGCGTACTACGCAAGCTATATCAAGGTATTGGTCCAACTGTAAACCAATAAAGCTGCCAATGCAGAGAGAGGCAAAAATCGAAAATACCATAAGTGCTCGTTGTTCAGCTATAGCGGCCGAAAACCCTACCATCGAATCGGTTTGTGTGTTCATAGTATGCTCCAGATTTTATTGTTTGATAAACAGGACGCCTTGGTTTCACGACTAAGACTCATTCCTTACTTATATAATAGGGCCTGGGCTAGAAAAAACAATGTGGCAAAATGTCGCGTCTAACGCGTATTCATAGGCCGCCTAGCAGGCCGTGCCGGTTTGCCTGGCGGTTCAGGGTGCGATAAAAAGTATTTAGTGTGTTTCTTGGATAACTCATGAACTGGTATCTTGCAGCCGACATGTTGCGCTTTTTAGGCGTCTAAAAGCGGCTGTTCTCCTCTGGTATGCGCCGCGAGGATTTCCATTTGTCGATGTAAAATTTACATCGCAATTTTTGTCGTAATGCTTAATTCGCCGAATAAACAAGTTTCGCTAAAGCTATGTTGTTTTGCGCCTTACTTACCTATTGTAGTTTCGTGATTCTACTTGTTGCGATAAAGTTTTTTGTGACAGTAGAGCGGGTTGATTTCGGTGGTAGGGTAATGGTTTTTTAAGCTATTGATATTTAAGGCGGTGATGCCGTTGATTGCATTGGGATGAGCCTCTTTTAATAAAGAGCATCTCAGTCAGTGTTTCCCTTTAATTCTTTTTATAAATGTGTGCCATACTAAAAGCTGTTTCGGTTGATGTATTTGTAGTTGCCAATGGCTTAATAGTAATCGAAATATTTCTTACATCTAATAATTAAAAACGTGGAGAAATAACATGGCAATTATTGCTGATAAGCCTACGGGCTTAGTGGATGGTTCAGATAGATCACTCATGAAAAAATTGCTTTTTCCTTATACCAGTGATGGTGCGCCACGCGCTCCTATTCTGTTTTTTATAATGATACTAGCAGTAGTGACACCGCTAATGGGTCTCTACCGCTGGTATATGGAGTCGACCGCATTTACTGTTGGCTTGGATTATTTTGAACCAGAGTTTCAAACTTACTGGATGAGCTGGTTTTATGGTCAGTTAACGTTTTTCGCTGTTGTGGGTACTATTGGTGTTACGTGGCTCTGGTTTACGCGACCATCGAGAGAAGACGTGATGGCTATGCCTGCGAGAGATGAACTGGGTGTTTATATTCTGATTCTTAGTGGTTTGGGAATCTTAAGCATTATGGTTCCAGCCGTTTTTGGTCTTTGGGTTGAAGCTGATGCAGCATGGCACCAGGTGACTATTCGTGATACTGATTTCACTCCGACACATATTCAGCTGTTCTACGGCGTAATTCCATTATTTGCGGTCGTTGTTATTCTTGGGCTGCTTTGGTTGCATACCCGGATGCCCGACTACATTGGAAGGGTTTCAATTCCGCTGCTTTTGATTGGGTCCGCGCCGGTGCTAATTATGCCTAACTTGGGTTATAACGAGTGGGGTCATACCTTCTTTTATGCAGAAGAGCTCTTCGCTGCGCCAGTCCACTGGGGGTTTGTGATGCTGGGGTGGGGGCTTTTTGCCATTACTGGGTTCATGCTAGAGTGCATTAACAGAGTTTTGGTTTTAACTAAAGTTAAAAAAGAGGCGGCTGCTTAATATTATTCCTATCTAAGCTAAGCAGATACAAAAAGGGGGCAATTTGCCCTCTTTTTTTATTTCAGAGAGCAGCTTTTGACCCAGAATTATTAGAGAGACCTTCGTTCCTTGTGGATTTTCCCATGTAATGTCGTAATTCCCCCTTTGACTCTTTTGAGTTTTCTTCCTCCGTATTGATAAGGCAATTTAGGCCGGTTTCCCTAATCGCTCAGTTCCCAGTAAAATCGCCATTTTGATGAACATTATGGAGCACTCGGCATATGGGTAGAGCGTATCAAAACCGCAAGGAGTCAATGGCTAAGACTTCGGATATGAAGGCCAGGATCTACAGCCGTTATGGACGGGAAATCTATGTTTGTGCCAAATCGGGGGGAGTTGATCCCGATGGTAACTTGGTCTTGCGTAACCTGATAGACCGCGCCAAGAAGGATCAAGTGCCTGGGCATGTTATTGATAAGGCAATAGATAGAGCAAAAGGCGGGGCTGGCGAAGACTATTTTCCCGCTCGTTACGAGGGTTATGGCCCCGGTGGCTGTATGGCAATCATCGACTGCTTAACCGATAACCCGAATCGTACCTTTGGCGATGTGCGTATGGCCTTCACCAAAACCAAATGTAAAATTGGCACTCAGGGTAGCGTTGGCCATATGTTCGATCATTTGGCCATCTTCGTTTTTAAGTATGACGACGAAGAAGCGGTGCTCGAGGCATTGATGGATGCAGATGTCGACGTGACGGATATCGAAAATGAAGAGGGTGAGATTTCCGTGTTTGCACCGAATACGGACTATTTTAAGGCGAAACAAGCCCTATTGGACTGTTGCGGTGAGATAGATTTTAAGGTGGATGAGATACAGTTTATTGCTCAGAATTACACTTCGATCGGTGGGGATGATGTTGCACTATTCGAGAAATTCTTAGCTATGCTGGGTGAGTTGGACGATGTACAAAACGTCTACCATAACGTTGAACTTTCTTGATAGTAGCCATTCAATTTGCACTCAAGCTAGAGCGAAACCTGAATAGCGACAGGGGCTGCTGAATAGTTGCCCTTAGTTTTGGATGCTTGCTGGCCGCATTGTAAGTGTGGCCAGTATATGTGATTGAGAAACGCCTCTCTCTTTCTAATTCTTTTTACAGCTGGGTATGCCCGCTAACTCCTCTTTACGCATTTTTTCGTCATCAATAATTTCTTGCGGAAACTGTCCCATAAAGCAGCAGCAGACATTGTCGTTAATCATGGTTCTTGGCCCATGGGGGTGGCCAATATGCTTGTACGGCGCATGAGAGTGGCCATGGCTGTGTGAATGACCGTGATCGTGCCCATGCGAGTGACTGGATGAGGCGCTGTGTGAGCCATTTTCTTCGGGATTAAATTCGGCATGATGATGGTGTACGCTTACATCACCGCGATCAAGGCGTTCTTTGAAACTTTGCATTAAGCTGAGCGCTGGCTTGGGGCCGCTGATGGTTTCTTCAATGCGTTGTACGAATGTGTTAATAACATGGCTTTGATCTTTTAAATAGCCTGCTTTAACAAATTGCACATCTGGATTTTCGTCAGCGACTTTGTCGGTATACGCATAGATACGGTCAATGAGTTTTCCGCCAAATAAAAAATAGGGCGCGACGACAATTTTTTTGAAACCCAGTTTCAATGCCATCTCTAGGCCACGGCCAACGGATGGAAAGGTCACGCCTGAATAAACGGTTTCGGCCCAGCCAAAACCGAGGTTTTCACATACAATGCGAGTGAGCTTGGCGGCTTCTGCATTGGCTTCGCTCACCGATGTGCCTCGGCCCACAACCACCAGCATAGTGTCGTAAAGATCGCCATCATGCACATGGTCTAAACCCAGGGCTTCGAGGATGCGAGTCTGAAATGCCTGAATCATTTGCTCGTGTAAACCTAACTCTTGGCCATATTCGATGGCTAAACCAGGGTGCTTTTCTTGGTAGGTGCTCAAAACCGATGGGATGTCATTTTGCGCATGGGTTGCCGCGAACAGCATGCCGGGAACCGCGTAAATTTTAGTCACCCCTTGCTCCAGCAGTTTATCTAAAGCCATGTGTATATTTGGGGCTGAATATTCTAGAAAGCCGTATTCCACCTTCATTTCAGGGTGCCGTTCGCGAAGTCCTTTGGCCAGTAAGCTGAATTCTTGTTCAGCAATCTTGGCGCGGCTGCCGTGACCACAAATTAATATGCCTGCGTTTTCAGGTAGTTGTTCTAATGTGTTCATAAGGGGCTCTCTAAAATATGCCATGTCGGCTGCTTCGGCCATAACGTAAATTACAAATAAGACGACAAAATAGCGGGCTATTATCTTGCCTTTGCGTGCATTGGAAAAGGGCACAGGTCAAATAAAAGTGGCGTCAATGTATCTTTGAGGGCAAATTTATTACAATGCCCGCCTCGACTTAGGGCGCGGCCTGGCTTGATGGCAGGCGCTCTCAGGCCTTTTTTAGTTGTGCTGAATAGACTGAATTTCCCACAATTTCTATAGTTTGGAGTTTTTATGCAGTTAAACAAAATCCCCGCAACCGTTGTCACTGGCTTTTTGGGGAGTGGGAAAACAACGTTGTTATCGAATGTTCTAAAGCAGGCAGCCGGCAAACGTATCGCCGTTATTGTAAACGAATTTGGTGAGCTGGATATTGATGCCGACCTACTAAGAAGTTGCCCTTTGGATTGTGAAGACGAGGCCGCAGAAGTCGTCGCCGGTGAGGGAGAAAGCGGCATTTACGAGCTTGCTAATGGCTGTATTTGTTGCACCGTGGAAGAAGAGTTTTTACCGGTTATGCAAAAACTGGTGGCGCGTCGTGATGATATTGATCATATCCTGATTGAAACCTCCGGCTTGGCGCTGCCTAAACCCTTGGTACAAGCTTTTAACTGGCCAGAAATTAAACAACATTGTACCGTTGATGCGGTTATTACTGTTGTGGATGGCCCCGCCGTTGCCGCTGGGCGTTTTGCCCATAATGAGCAAGGGGTTCAAGCCCAACGTCTGGCCGATGACAGCTTGAACCATGACCCCAGTTTGCAAGAACTGTTAGACGACCAGCTAAGCGCGGCAGACCTTGTGGTGGTGAGCAAGAATGATTTATTAGATGAGGGCTCACGAGGGCGAGTTAAAACCGTGGTGGATGCGGTTGTGCCGGCTTCGGTAAAAACCACCTACATCAGCCATGGTGAGGCGGAACTTGGCGTTTTGATAGGCTTTGAGTCTGCAGCAGAAGACAATATAGACCATGTACACAATCACCACGACCATCATCATGCCCATGGCGCGCATCACGATCATGCCCATGATCACTTTGACTCCTTTGTGATTAAGTTGGGCGAGGTGGATAGCGATAAGTTGCAGGGCATACTTAACGAGTTACTGGCGAATAATAATATTTTCCGCGCTAAAGGTTTTGCCGCTTTGCCGGGCAAGCCGATGCGTCAGGTTTTGCAGGCCGTGGGGGAGCGTTTGGATATACACTTTGATCGACTGTGGGCGGCAGACGAACCACGCCAAACCAGCCTAGTATTTATTGGCAAAGGCATCGATGAAGCCACAATAAAGCAAGCGTTAAAAGGAGCAGAAGTAGCGTAGAGAGTATTTCATGCACTTACTAGCCGCACAGCCAGGAGGCTTTAGTGACGACGAAGGCATTATAGACCTTCAACAAACACCCGCAGATATTGTCGTGTTATCGGCTGCCGACAGCGCATTGGCCGCTTTGGCGAACTCCGCTGAACAACTGCCAGCTGACTTTCCATCTATTCGTTTGGCCAACTGGATGCAGCTCATCAAACCGGCTGCCCTGGATCTATACCAAGATAAGGTGCTCGATCACGCCAAGGTGGTGGTGGTGTCCTTTTTGGGCGGGGCGGCTTATTGGCAATATGGCTTTGATCAGTTGCTCGCTTGGGCTAATGATACAAGTGCCTCGAATAAAAGAACGCTGATATTAGTGCCCGGTGATGATGAGGCTGATGAAAGCCTCATTAATGCATCCACCGTAAACGCAGAGCAGGCTATTCGCGTGTGGCGTTACTTGCGTCAAGGTGGGGCACTTAATAATCAGCAGCTCTTCCATTTTCTAGCTGCGGAATATCTGGCATACAACAGCCTTTGGCATGCGCCTGAAACACTGCCACATTGCATGATGTATATGCCAAACTCAAAGGCGAAACACTTTCAAGCAAGTTTTGTTGATTGGCAGCAACGATGGAAAACTAAGCCAGATTCGGTCTGTGTTCTCCTGTTTTACCGAAGCCACTTACAAAGTGCCAATACCGCCATGTTTGATGCCTTGATTGCTGTGTTAGAGGCAGAAGGCTTACAGCCTTTGCCCATTGCAATCACCTCATTAAAAGACCCTGAATCCCTCGTTTTGGTCAATGCGCTGATTGAACAGTCGGCGGCCAAGCTGATTATTAATACCACGGGTTTTGCCAGTAATACGGTTTCTAGCCCTGAGCTGTCATCAGAGCCGACATGTTTTTCATCACCATTCAAAAAAGAACTGCCGGTTTTGCAGCTGGTGTTATCCAGTAGTACCGAAGATGATTGGAAATCCTACCACCAGGGCCTAAGAAGCCGTGATATTGCCATGCAGGTCGTGCTGCCCGAGATGGATGGCCGCATTATTACCCGAGCAATCAGTTTTAAATCGGAAGCGTACTATTCTGAGCGTTGTCAGATCTCTGTGGTGCAATATGTACTGCATAAAGAGCGCGCCATATTTATCGCAAAACTCGCGATGGGTTTTTGTCAGCTGGCATTAAAACCGAATAAAGAAAAACGCCTTGCATTAATCCTTGCGAACTATCCCACTAAAGACGGGCGCATTGGCAATGGCGTGGGTTTAGATACGCCACTGTCCACAATTAATATACTCACTGCCTTGGCAGATGCGGGCTACCCAGTTGCTGATATTCCCAAGGACGGCACGGGTTTAATTAAAGCCTTACTGGGTGCCGTGACCAATAACCCCAATACATTGCATCAACTACCCTGTTGGCAGAGTATGAGTCTGGAAAATTACCGGCATTATTTTCAGCAGATGCCGGAAGAAAATCAGCAGGCGGTTTTAAGTCGATGGGGTGAGCCAGAGCAAGATCCAAAATGCAGAAATAATCGTATGATGCTGGCGGGAATCCGCCTCGGTGAAACCTTTGTGGGTATTCAACCTGCACGCGGTTTTAATATGGACTTATTGGCCAATTACCATGACCCCGATTTGGTCCCGCCGCATAGTTATTTAGCCTATTACTTTTGGTTGCGTCATATTTATCAGGTGGATGCCATTGTGCATGTTGGAAAGCATGGCAATTTAGAATGGTTGCCGGGTAAAGGCAGTGGCCTATCCGAAACATGCTGGCCTGATGTCGCCTTGGGGCCGATGCCGCATTTTTACCCCTTTATTGTTAACGACCCAGGTGAGGGTGCGCAAGCGAAACGTCGAACGCAGGCAGTGATTATTGACCACCTTATGCCGCCCATGGCTCGTGCCGAAGTCTATGGTGAACTGGCAGAGCTTGAAAACCTGGTGGACGAATACTATCAAGCGATGGGGATGGATGTTCGTCGAGAGCAGTGGCTGAGAGAGCAAATCATCGAGCAGGTCAAGGATACGAACCTGCTTCAGGAGCTTTCCTGCTCGTCGCAGCTTGAAGACGACGAGGTGTTGCTCGAGCTGGATACCTACCTTTGCGAAATTAAAGAAGCGCAAATTCGGCATGGCCTGCATGTGCTTGGGCAACTGCCGGATAATAAAAAATTAGCGGAAACCCTCGTTGCACTACTTCGGCTTCCCAGGGGGCAGGGTTCACAAAACCAGGGCTTGCTGCACAATATTGCCAATGATCTGAATTTACTGCTAGACGGTGAGGCGTTTAACCCGCTGGCAGCAAGCGCTAATCCTTGGTTAGGCAGCAGGCCAGAAATTCTTCAAACGCTCACAAATGCACTTTGGCGTACAGACGCGGATACCCGCGAGCGCCTAGAACTTTTGGCGTTGGAATGGATCGAGCACTACGTTATTCAAGAAAATAAAATGGCGGCGTCTTTTTATCAACGCTATAAAAATACAGCCCAGCAACTTGATTATGCTAAAGCCGTATTGAAACGGGCTTTAGAAAAAAGCGCCGAACAAGAAATTAAGGCCTTGCTTGAGGGTTTGAATGGGCGATTTGTTGAGCCGGGGCCCAGCGGTGCGCCAACGCGAGGTCGATTAGATACCTTGCCCACAGGCAGGAACTTTTTCTCGGTGGATAATCGCTCGATTCCTTCACCTGCCGCATGGGCGCTCGGGCAAAAATCAGCACAAGCCTTGATTGAGCGCCATTTACAAGAGTTTGGTGATTACCCTCAGTCGCTAGGCCTATCGGTTTGGGGTACGGCTACTATGCGCACCGGCGGGGATGATATCGCTCAGGCATTTTGCTTGATGGGCATAAAGCCAATATGGGCGCAAGGTTCCCAGCGGGTGGTTGATTTTGAAATTATTCCAACGCAATTATTAAAACGCCCGCGTGTGGATGTAACGTTACGCGTGTCAGGTTTTTTTCGAGATGCCTTCCCCAACGTAATGAAACTTTACGATGCGGCTGTGCAGGCTTTAGTAAGTTTCGATGACCCTGGTGGCATGAATACTATTCAGAATCATATTAATGACAGGGTTCAATCATTAATAGCGGAAGGGCTAGAACAAGAGCAAGCGCAGCGACAAGCCAGCTTCCGAGTCTTTGGTAGTAAACCCGGTGCCTATGGCGCAGGTTTGCAAGGTTTGATCGATGAGCGTTGCTGGGAAACGCGAGAAGACCTCGCAGAAGCCTATTTGAATTGGGGTGGTTTTGCTTATGGTTCAGATAAAAATAGCCAAGATGGCATCGAAGCCAAACAAGCCTTTCAAAACCGTTTAAGTTCTCTGGAAGCAGTTGTGCAAAATCAGGATAACCGTGAGCACGACATACTAGACTCAGATGACTACTACCAGTTTCAAGGCGGCATGGCCAATGCAGTGGCCAGTTTTTCTGGGCAGGAACCCGTGGTGTACCATAATGACCACTCAAACCCCAGCGCGCCTAAGGTTAGAACCCTAAAAGAAGAACTGAATCGGGTGATTCGTTCGCGTGTATTGAACCCTAAGTGGATCACCGCTATGCAATCTCATGGCTATAAAGGTGCATTTGAGATGGCGGCAACGGTGGATTATTTATTTGCCTATGATGCCACCACTAACCTGATAGATGATTATCAATACGAATCGGTTACAGATAGTTTAGTGTTCGATGAAAGCAATAAAGCATTTATGCAGGAACATAATCCGAGCGCTCTGGAAGAAATGGCTGAACGCCTACTGGAAGCAACACAGCGTGGTTTATGGCAAGAGCCGGATGAATATGCTGACAAATTGCAAGACTTGCTGCTAGATATTGATGCAACAAAAGAAGGGAATGCCAAGTATTAATCTGGGCAACTTGGATTGTTTTTAATATTACTCATAGAAATGTATAAATTACTCGGGGGGAAGGATGTCAATAGAAACGGCTATTTTGGGAGGAGGTTGTTTTTGGTGTTTGGATAGCGTTTATCGCCGCGTTAACGGGCTTACATCTTCCATTTGCGGGTACGCGGGTGGAGAAGGCTTGAACCCCAGCTATGAACAAATATGCACGGGGAAAACCGGCCATGCGGAAGTTGTTAAATTGTCCTTTGATAACGAAATTATTGACTATAAAACGCTACTGAAAATATTTTTTTCTATCCATGACCCGACGAGCCTTAATCGACAAGGCAATGATGTGGGCACGCAATATCGTTCTATTATTTTTTATCAAAACCCCGAGCAGTTACAAACGGCAGAGTCATTCATTCAAGAAATAGAAAATAGCGGTATTTATAAAAAGGCAGTTGTGACAGCCGTTCAAAGCCCCGTGCCATTTTATGAGGCGGAATCGTATCACCAGGGTTATTTTAATAACAACCCTGGGAATGGATACTGTCAGATTACTATTCCGCCCAAGTTAATAAAAGTGGCGGAATATCTTGATCACTAAAAAATGGAACACCTCTGGGCACGCACAAATTTGTGTAGCGATAGCTTGCGCTGAATAGCGACTAATAATTAAGAAGTGGCTTCGGTGCTTGGCGTTGTAGCCATGGCGCCCACTGCTTCCCCCATTCTCAATTTTTGCCCAAGCTCCAGGCTGGCTTCAAAAGCAAAACGGTGCTGGGGCAGCAACATAATAACGGTAGAGCCCAGTTGAAAGTGGCCCATTTCATCGCCTTTTTTTAGTGTCACTTGCCCCGGCTGATAAGAGGTATGAGTGACTTCATCTCTCGTTGGCAGTATGCCGCTCCACACCGTTGCCATGCTGGCGACAATCATTGCGCCCACCAAGATCACGGCAACCTTGCCGATTTCGGTATCAAAAAAACAAACCACACGTTCATTTCGGGCAAATAGTTCGTGCTCTAGGCGAGCGGTACGTTCATTGACGGAAAAAAGTTTGCCGGGAATATAAACCATATCTGTTAGCGTGCCATCGAGAGGCATATGTACTCGGTGATAGTCGCTGGGTGAAAGATAAACGGTGGCAAACTTTCCATTCTGAAAGTGGGAGCAGTAGTTTGGCAGGGCGGTACTTGCTGCCTCTCCGGTTTGTGCCGTATGCCCAAGCAAAGCGGCCAAGCTGAAATCTTTACCCTTGGCCTGAATCAGTCGGTCGTTGTTGATATTGCCAAATTGTGAAAGCTGGCCATCTGCCGGGCTGATAAGGGCGCTTTCATTCGGAGCAATGGGACGGGCACCGGGGGCAAGTGGGCGGGTGAAAAATGAATTAAAGCTGCTGTAGCGTTTTGGATTACTGGTAACAGCTTCTGCCATATTGACGTTGTAAGCGTTAATAAAACCCTGAATCAGCAGGTTTTTGAGTGGTGGAAAGCGGCTTTCTGCTATTTTACCGGCTAAACGTGAAATCGGGTGATGGGGAATGCGTTGTCCAAGATGAAGCAATTCATCCAACTTGTCTGGGTTCAAAGGGTACCTCTCCTATTAAGTTTCTACCGGCGTATTGTCATCATTGCCCCATTCGCACCCTGACCCAGGGTAAGCTTTGATATTGGCAAAGCCTAATACTTTGCTCAGCAGGTAGGTGAAACCGGAACGATGGTGAGTCTGGCAATGGGTGGCTATGCCGTCTTCAGCGCGAATGTCGAGGGATTTCAGTGTTTGGTGCTTCCACTAATATACCCCCTTATCAAGCGCTATTTTTGACGACTAAAACGCCTTAATGGTAACGGATGGGAGGGGGTAAATAAATAGATGAGGGGCGAAGATCCGACGGTGTTTATGGGGAGAATGTTTGGGTGCAGACCTGACAGAGATGTTTAAACGCCTTGTATTGATGCTCGTCAATCACCCCCTTAAGGCCCTTACGATCACAGTAAAACAGGCCGAGAGCGTGATTGTTGTGAAAAATAGACATCAAGACAAAACCCTGGTCATGACTGATGCGTAAAATCCCTTTGGCAAGCAGCGGTAAAACTTTGTCATTATTTGCTGCTTTAAGCCAGAAGCCGTTGGGCTGCGCGAGAAGTTTAGTGATTAACTGGGGGGGAGTAATGGCGAAGGGTTCTTTTAGAAATGTTTCTTGTTTCTGGAAACCTGCACCACATTGATACGCTAATTTATTTTCTGGGAGCAAGCGAAAAAATGCTATGCGTGAAAACCCCACGTAGTTGCTGAGTGCCATGCAGCAAACTCTCAGAAACTCCTCAGTGTCTTCTTCTGTTTTGGCTGGAGGGAGCTGCTGCAACAGGGGGAGGAAGGCATCAAACTCCTGCTGCTTCAGATCTTTACTTTTAGATGATGTGTCGTGAAGGTGTTTCCATAGCTGGGGCATTGCCGAAGACAGTGATTTATTAACGTTTAATGGGCTTGGTTTTTTGTTTTCCTTGTTTATAGCGCCATTGAGTGCTGGTTTTTCGTTTGCCTCTTTCCAGGCCGTTTTTATATTTAAATCAGAATGTTGCAAGTAGCCCAGATAGCAGTTTTGGTGTTCTTTTGAGCTTTCTTTTCGAGGCAAAAACAACATGTTGGCGGCTGGGGGCATAATGCCGGGGTAGTGGTTTTTTTTTGAAAAAGACAAAACAAGTTTCTGCGTTTTGTTTCTGTGGCTTTCTACCGAGCGGCTAAGTAATGCAGCGCTGATTTTCATTACCCGTTTAGTGTGAGGGTGTTCGTAGTGGCGGTGCTGAAGTTGTGCGGCTAATTCATTTGCGAGGCAGACTTTTGCTGTGTCACTTCTAAGCAGATTAATCTCAGGGTTAGAGGGGATAACTTCTCGTTTGTCATCTTCTAATTTGCTGTGGTTAATGCTGGCCAAGGTTTTTAAGTGTGCTTTCCAATCCATGGATAATGCATTGATTGAGGTGCTGGGTAGCCCCGAGCGCTTGACGATGGCAGCACTGATTTCTTTTATCGAGCAGCCGAAGGTCTCTATTTCAGCCTTCTCTAAAGAAAGGTGTTGGTTAAAAACAAGCTCTTCTATTTGAGTGATTTTTTCAAACTCAAAGCGCCATAAAAACCAAGCGCCGCAGCCATAAAAAAGTGCTGGTGAATACAGCGGGTTGTCTGTTTTCTGGAAGGTGTTAGTTGACCAAGAGGCGGTTAGGTGGGCCGCAAACTGGCTTTGTTGAATCGAAGAGATATAGCGTTGATAGCAATAGGAGCGTCGCGCCACTTTTAATATAGGGATATTGTTGGCGACTTTTTTAGCGCGTGTAATGCCCATCATGGAAAGGCAGTGATCAAGCCGCGTTATACCGCCGTTTGAATCCGTACTTAATTTTTGTGCTTCGTTAAATAGGTGAAGCGATAGCACGGGGTCATTACCAACATAACGGGCCAGCTTGGCAAGAGAAATATCTGATGCATTTAATTCTTTTAAAAAGCGCGCGCCAGTGTGGGGCAGAACCGGTAGCTTCTGCTCACATAACTGTTCAGCCCAGTGGGCGGCGTGTGGAGAGAGTGTGTTTGAAATTGCCCATTCCTCTTTTTGGGTCAAGCGTGTTTATGTTTTCCAATGCAACGAGTCACCTGTACTTCACGACTCACCTTATTTAGAGAAACCTTGCCGTTCTTCGACCTGTCATCGGGGTTATTCATGCCTGTGGGTTGAGTTAAGGCAAAACATCTTCTTAACTAACTATAGTACGAATATAAAATATGCGGATTTTACAATCCGAGGGATTGACTGTGAGAGATCGGGTTAGAGGTTTGTTGGGCTTTGGCTGTGCACATAAAAGTAAATGCAGCGTGTAACGTAGGTGATATTTTTAGCAGTAAATTGAGGCGCGAATGAGTTGGTTAATTGGTGGAATTATTGTTATTTCCAGTGTTTTGGGAGGCTACGTGCTCTCCCATGGGGAACTTATTGCGCTATGGCAGCCCTTTGAGCTGTTGATTATAGGCGGCGCGGCACTGGGTTCTTTTATCAGTTCCAACCCACTGAAGGTGATTCGTGGCGTCTTTGGCAGAATTCCGTATCTACTGCGGGGAAGTCGTTATACCAAGGCCTTGTATATGGATGTATTGGCTTTGCTGTATCAGCTATTTAATAAATGGCGCAGAGAAGGCTTGGTTGGCTTAGAAGAAGATGTGGACGACCCTGAAACCAGCCCCATTTTTTTAGCCTACCCGCAGATCACAAATGACCCACGCATTATGGAGTTTATTACCGATTATTTACGCATTATCTCATCGGGCAATATGTCTGCCCACGAGCTGGAAAGCCTCATGGAGGCAGATATTGAAACGGCTTTTGAAGAGTCTGAGTTATCTTCGGATGCAGTGACAAAAATTGCGGATGCACTGCCTGGTTTTGGCATCGTAGCGGCCGTTCTCGGTATTGTGATTACCATGAAGTCCCTCGGAGGCCCACCGGAAGAACTTGGTGTGCATGTCGCCGCTGCATTGGTGGGCACGTTTCTGGGAATTCTATTGGCCTATGGTTTTGTTGGCCCTATTGGCATCGCCTTGGGCCACATGGCGCGAGAAGAAGTGAAATGCCTGGAATGTATCAAAGTGTCTATTCTAGCCATGCTGGGCGGAGTGCCTCCTCAACTGGCGGTAGAGTTTGGTCGTAAAACGCTTTATACCACCGAGCGGCCATCGTTTATCGAGCTTGAAGAGCATGTGAAGAGCAGTTGATGGGAGAGTTTTTTGTGAAAGCGGAAAGTAATGTTTGTGGCAGTATTGTGCAAAATGCGATGCCTGTTCCACTTGGCCTATAGCTTGTGTTTGATGGAGGGGGGCTGTTTTGAGCGATCATAGCGACAATATGCCCATCATCATCAAACGTAGCAAAAGGAGGCGCCACGGCCATCATGGTGGCGCATGGAAAGTGGCGTTTGCTGACTTTGCTATTGCGATGATGGCATTCTTTTTAGTGCTTTGGTTGAGCGAAGCGGCAACCGAGACTCAAAAGGCTGCGATTTCAGGCTACTTTGATGACCCGGTGGCCTTTAACGATCGGGCCAGTGTTTTTGTTATAGATATGGAAGGGGCCGCACTTCAAAAGGAGGAAGGTCAAAGTAAAGAGAACCAGGACGACCCCAATGATTTAAACCGCATTAGCACAAAAGAAGAACTGAAGGGCCTGATTTCCGCTGAAGCGGTACAAAGTCTTGCACAGCAAATTGAGCAGCAGCGCTTTGATCAGCTGATGAAAGAGATGCAGACGCGTATCAATCAAAGCGCAGAGCTATCGGAGTATAAAGATCAGATTCTAATGAGTGTGACGCCGGAAGGTTTATTAATTCAGATCGTCGATAAAAAATCACGCCCCATGTTTGATTCCGGCAGTGCGCGCTTAAAACCCTATATTTACATCATATTAAGAGGGGTGGCGGATTTAATTAACTCCATCCCCAATAAAATCAGTATTTCCGGTCACACCGATGCCATCGAATTTGAGGGTCGGCGCAATTTTACCAACTGGGAGCTGTCCTCGGAGCGTGCCAATGCAGCAAGGCGGGCCCTGGTGCAAAGTGGTATGGATGGGCAACAGGTTGCAGAGGTGGTCGGGCTGGCATCATCACAACTGTTGGACAGAGATAAGCCGGATGATCCTATTAACCGACGCATTTCTATTCTCGCGCTAAGCAAAAAAAGCCAAGCGCAGCTAGATCAGCGTTTAGGTGGTGAAACGATTAACTCAGATGGAGAGAAAGTCACAATCAGTACAGCAGAAAAAACACCACCCGTCCGCAAGTTGCCTGAAGCTGAAGAGCCAGAAATTGAAGTGCCAGAAATTGAGCTAAGTCAGCAAGAGCCTGAAGAAAGAATAGATCAGCGGCCTACGCCAGAAGTCGACGTGGTGCCGGAGAAGCCTAATAGTAGCAACAAAGAGGATGCAACGAGGCCGACCATTAGTCGAGAGGGATGGAAGAAAATTCTTCCAACGAGAGGGGAAACTCAGCCGAGAACTGGAAGTGGCGGCGCTACAACAAACAAACCGCCCGCCGAGGATGATTCCGACGAGCTGTTTTGAGCTGATGGGCCTTACTCAATTTCCTTGCTTAAGCAGGGCGCCTCTTTATGAAAGCGCCTTGCTGATTCTACTTATTGCTTCTTTCAGCGTATTCATATCGGTGGCAAATGAGATGCGTCCGTAACCTGGTGAGCCAAAGGCCGAGCCTGGCACCAGCGCAACACCGGCCTCATTGAGCAAAAATTCCGCAAACTCCACATCATTATTGCATTGTGCATTTGCCTCAATGGCTTCACGAAAATCTGCAAAGGCATAAAAAGTGCCGTCACCCTCCAGGCAGCTTACCCCTTTAATAGCATTCAGCGCCGAGACCACGTAATCATGGCGCTCTTTGAATGCTTTTAGCATCATGTTTACCTCATCCATTGGGCCATTCAGGGCTGCTTCAGCCGCTATCTGTGAAATGGAGGTGGGGTTAGAGGTACTTTGGGACTGAATTTTTTTCATGGCCCCAATCAGCTTTTGTGGCCCAGCCGCGTAACCAATGCGCCAGCCAGTCATGGAGAATGCTTTGGAAACGCCATTTAGTACAATGCAGCGATCGTACAGCTCAGGACACACCGTCAGAATATTGTGGAAGCCGCCTTTAGCCCAAAGAATATGTTCATACATATCGTCTGTAGCCACCAGCACCTGAGGGTGTTTCAGTAGTACCTTTGCCAAGCCCTTTAGCTCATTCTCGGTGTAGGCCATGCCAGAAGGATTGGAGGGACTATTGATAACAAATAGGCGGGTTTTGGGTGTAATCGCCGCTTCCAGTTGCGCGGGGGAGATTTTGAAGTGTTGGTCACTACCTGCTTCAACAATTACCGGCACCCCTTCCGCCACTTTCACCATGTCCGGGTAGGAAACCCAGTAGGGGGCAGGGATAATAACTTCATCACCAGGGTTCAGTAGCGCGAGACTAAGGTTGAAAAAACTTTGCTTGCCGCCGCAGGATACAAGAATCTGCTTGGACTCGTAATCAAGGCCATTTTCTCTGGCAAATTTTGCTATGATGGCCTGCTTGAGCGAAGGTGTGCCATCCACAGCCGTGTATTTGGTGAAGCCATTATTGATGGCCTCAATGGCTGCAGCTTTAATATGTTCTGGCGTGTCAAAATCGGGCTCACCGGCACCGAGGCCTATAATATCTTTGCCTGCAGCGCGTAATTCTGCAGCGCGATTGGTAACCGCTAAGGTTGGAGACGGTTTGATGCTGTTAGCACGATTGGAAAGTTGAATATCCAAGGTAAACCTCGCTAAAAATGAATCGCCCGTTGGTGTGCGAATGGCACTGGAAATAAGACGTTTATAGGTTTAATCATACTTGAGATACACATTCGCTTAAATGGTCAGACAAAAAAAAATCCAAACAGAGTTTAGGAAAATCAAGGAAGTACCAGAGGCGTACCCAAGGGCATCGTTGTGACAAAGTTCGTTGTAGAATCAAAGTTTGAACCGGCGGGAGACCAGCCCAAAGCGATTGAAGAGCTGGTAGATGGCCTAGAGTCAGGCCTAGCACACCAGACATTACTCGGAGTGACAGGCTCGGGAAAAACCTACACCGTCGCCAAGGTGATAGAGCACGTACAGCGCCCAACCCTGGTTCTTGCCCACAATAAAACCCTCGCCGCACAGTTATACGGCGAGTTTCGCTCCTTCTTTCCACACAATGCCGTGGAATACTTCGTTTCCTACTACGACTATTATCAGCCCGAAGCCTACGTTCCCTCGTCGGATACCTTTATTGAAAAGGATGCGGCAGTCAATCAGCACATCGAGCAAATGCGCCTGTCCGCCACCAAAGCCCTGCTGGAGCGTAACGACTGTATTATCGTCGCCACAGTTTCAGCTATTTACGGATTGGGTGATCCAGAGTCCTACCTGAAAATGGTGATGCACCTCGATAAAGGGGATAAAGTCGACCAGCGCGAGATACTTCGGCGTTTGGCAGAATTACAATACACCCGTAATGATATCGACTTTCTGCGTGCCACGTATCGTGTTCGCGGCGATGTGATTGACGTGTTCCCCGCTGAATCAGAACGCCTGGCTGTGCGCATAGAACTGTTTGATGACGAACTTGAACAGCTGAGTTATTTTGACCCGCTCACGGGTGAAATTATTCGACGGGTGCCGCGCGTTACCATCTTCCCCAAAAGTCACTATGTGACGCCCCGTGAAAAACTCATAGAAGCCACCGAACATATCAAAGACGAGCTGAAAGAACGCCTGCAGCATCTTCGCGAAAATAACAAACTGGTGGAAGCCCAACGCCTCGAACAGCGCACCCGCTTTGATCTGGAAATGATCGTACAGTTGGGTTATTGCAACGGCATCGAAAACTATTCGCGCTACCTGTCTGGGCGTAACCCAGGTGAATCACCGCCCACACTTTACGACTACCTGCCGGATGATGCCTTATTGGTGGTGGACGAGTCCCACGTCACACTGCCCCAGTTAGGCGCTATGTACAAAGGGGATCGCTCCCGTAAAGAAACGCTAGTGGGCTACGGTTTTCGTTTACCCTCCGCACTGGATAATCGCCCCATGCGTTTTGATGAATGGGAAAAAAACGCGCCCCAAATGATTTTTGTTTCCGCCACCCCAGCCGCTTATGAAGCAGAGCACACCGGCCAAGTGGTTGAACAAGTTGTACGTCCTACCGGTTTGTTAGACCCAGAAATAGAAGTGCGGCCTGCCACCACGCAAGTGGACGATTGCCTATCAGAAATCCACCGGCGTGCGCGAAACGACGAACGCGTATTAATCACCGTGCTCACAAAGCGTATGGCGGAAGACCTCACCGATTATTTGTCCGAACACCAAGTGCGCGTGCGTTATCTTCACTCAGACATCGACACCGTTGAGCGAGTGGAAATTATTCGTGATTTGCGTCTAGGCGAGTTCGACGTACTGGTGGGAATCAACCTGCTCAGAGAAGGGTTGGATATGCCAGAAGTTTCCCTCGTGGCAATTTTTGATGCAGATAAAGAAGGATTTCTGCGCTCCGAGCGCTCCATGATCCAAACCATCGGACGTGCCGCTCGTAACCTGAATGGCAAAGCCATACTTTACGGCGAACGCATTACGGCATCCATGCAAAAAGCCATCGACGAAACCCAGCGCCGCAGGAAAGTGCAAGATGAATTTAATAAAGAACATGGCATCACCCCCAAAGGTCTGAATAAAGAGGTTGCCGATATACTCGAAGGCGCTTACAGTTCTGCCAGCGAACGGGGCAGGAAAGTGGCTGAACCGAGTAAAGCGTATAGCCGTGAAATAGAAGCCATGTCGCCCAAACAGCTCGCCAAGCACCTGAAGAAGCTGGAAGACAAAATGATCGGCCACGCAAAAAATCTCGAATTTGAAGAAGCCGCCAACCTGCGCGACGATATTAAACGGCTGAAAGAAAGTACATTTCAATAAGCCGCTAAACCGATTTTTAACCAGCCCTTTATTCCCTAAGGGCTCATTAGGAGAACATTAAATTGAAAATTGTTATTGCACTTATCCTTGTCGCCCTGGCTATATTCATACTCTGGAGTATGTCCGGCTCAAAAAAAACCGCAGATGAAAATATTAAAATAGGCCAGGATTTTCTAGAAAAAAACGGCCAGCTCGAAGGGGTAAAAACCACCTCGTCTGGGCTGCAGTACCTCGTGCTTAACGAAAGTGATAGCAGCGAACACCCCGCCGCCAGAGATAGAGTAAAAGTGCATTACCACGGGACACTAATTGATGGAACCGTATTCGATAGCTCTGTAGATCGGGGGGATCCTATTTCCTTTGGTTTAAATCAAGTTATAAAAGGCTGGACAGAAGGCCTGCAATTAATGGTCGTCGGTGAAAAAACACGCCTGTTTATACCCAGCAAGCTGGGATATGGAAATCGTTCCACGGGCGCAATTCCAGCAGGCTCAGTGCTTATTTTTGATGTGGAATTGCTAGGAATTAATGAGTAATACCCGTTAGAGCTCGAGACGCGATTACCTGATTGATGACTATTTGTACTAGGGTGTCGCGTTTAGGGGCTTGCTAGCCGAGCAAGCATTTATTGGTGTTGGTTTTTTATGTCTCCATGATCTTTTTTACACTCCCTCCCTTCTTCCTTTTCAGGAAAGCCATCAGCTGTATGGTCAAGCACAGTAGTTAAGTTAAGGCCTAGCCTTAGGTTATTCCGGTTTGTTCAAATATTTTGCCTTGTGTGACAAGGTGATCAGCGCCCTGGTTACTCTGTTGCCATGCTCAATTGAGTTGATGGCTGCACATAAAGTTTAAGTGACGTAAAGTTTTACGTCGTGCGACGTGGAAACAGGGTGTAAAAAACAAGCAAGCGTTTCATCATGTTGTTTTTATTGAGAAAATAATGAGTAAGTTTTGACCTGTCGGACAGAATACGTCATACGACGTAAAACTTTACGTCGTATGAAAGGAAATTAGCTGTTATGCAGTGAACCTCTTTAAAACGCTCATCGTAAGATGACGCTTACTAAACTGGAAATTAACGAAAGGTTGAAACTACTAATCTTAATCACTCAAATTGATTTTGGCTAACTGGAATGGGAGCAATTTCCTGTCATTATCTAGCGTCACAACCTCGAGCTCATGAAAGAGGCTGGCATTGAAATACTTGTAAGTCCATAGATAATCGAACCCGTGTTTTTCCGCCTCATATCTATCCGATACGATAGTAACTTTCATAATCTCCGCCATACGGATTGTCATATAACAGAGAGCGCAAGGCTCTCCTGAAGCAATTAATGTCGTTCCTTTTAAAGAAAAGTTTTTTTCATTCCGTGAAGCCTCTCTTATCGCCTGGATTTCAGCGTGTGCGGTACAATCCAGATGCTTGGCGACTTGATTTACCCCTTTGCCAATAATTTCTCCATTCTGATTAACGATAATAGCTGCAAACGGCAAGCCACCTACCTTGACATTGCTAATAGCCAAATCAATAACGTTTTCTCCACACTTTATGAGAAGTTCTTCAATAATATGGTCACACATTGGTGATCTCATTTTTTGACGATGGAGCCAGGGTTGAAATACTAAGTTCTGATGCAATACTTTCGGCTCGATCTTTTGCATTGGCTACTGACATGCGGTGTCTCTCGTCACCAAATTCTTGGTATTCAGAGGCAATCTCATACATTGTGTCCACCCCTAAATATTTACTCAGTGTCCGTAGGTGCGGTGCCAGGTGACCAGAATCTTCTCTTATTGCTGCTTTTTCAAAACCAAACTCTCCGCTGGAAGTCACTATGATCAATGTCTTACCTGAGAGTATAGGCTGCAACGGGAAGTCCCCTCGTGAGAGATCGAAATCAAACGTTTTGTTTATACGTACAATTTGATCGAACCACGCTTTTAGCTGAGCCGGCATACCGTAGTTATACATTGGTGAGGAAATCAAGATAACATCGGCTGCTGCCACTTCAGCTATCAGTTTATCTGATAGTGCCAGTCTCTCTTTCTGTGCCGGGGTCATTTTTTCCTCAGGGGTAAACACTGCGCCTATCCAATCCTGTGTAATGAAATCAGGTGGATTTATTCCAACATCACGATAGATATACTCATCTTCAGGCCGATTCTGTTTCCATGTATCAATAAATCGGAGAGCGATATTTTTCGATATGGAATCGTGATCTGGGTTCGGGTTGGTCGCAGCTCTAACGCTTGAGTCGATGTGTAATAATGTGCTCATGTTGATTACCTTAGTTGATTAATAACAGGAGCTATTTTGTGATTCTGTATAGGATATTACAAACGAAAAAGTTACACTTATAGGTGAGTTTAAATCATCTATACTATCGATGAACTAGTTGTTAATTTGGAGATTAAGTTTGCAGGTATCGTTACAGGCGCTGAAAGCCTTTGAGTCGGCTGCCCGTCGGGGAAGTTTTAAGTTGGCTGCAGAAGAACTTTCGCTGACGCCAACAGCCATTTCACACCACATTAGCAACCTGGAAAGTCGGTTAAAAGTAAATTTGTTTCATCGACAGGGAAGGCGGGTATCACTAACCGGAACAGGTATAAGATTAGCTAAAGCAACCTCGGACGGATTTCGGAAAATTGACAGTGCTTTGGAAGAGGTGATGAAGGCTAGCAGTGCGGTCAGGGTGACGACGACATCATCATTAGCAGCTATGGTGCTGATCCCTTCTCAGCATGAATTTGAACAAGCCAACCCCGATATTTCTATGGAAATATCGACCGGCGAGTCGGTCGATAGCCAATCATATATTATTCCAATTCGGTTCGGTGATGTCTCAGTCGCTGAGGATTCTGATGTCATTAGATCTGAGTCATTCAATGTATTTGGTGCTTATGGAATGACGTCTCCTTCTTGGACAGATGAACCCATTACCCTTTTTACAACGGAGTGGAAAAATAAATCGTTACCGGATCCTCCACTAGCCGCTTGGTTGGAAACAAATGGACTGGATGGGTCTAATATTAAACTCAAAAAACTTGATCAAGAGTTTTTCGGGATCCAGCAGGCTATGGCAGAAAATGGACTTGTGTTCTGTTCTACGACGCTCACTAAAAGGCTGTTAAAATCTAACCTTCTACAACAATTTGAAACTCGACCGGTCAAATCAGACTTTTGCTATTACGTACCAAATAAGGACAGCTTCGAAACTAGAAGTGCAGCCAGATTTCTAAATTGGATCGAAGATATTTTGAACCAATAAATCGTGCGGGAACTTCTGGGTAACTGAGTATTCCCAAGGCAAAATACCTGCATAATCGGGTAGCCGAGGGTATTTAGCCCTCAGCCCCCACAACACCATGCATGCGGATCCGCACAGGGCGTTTCACTTAGGATAGTGAAGCTTGATCCAAC
>DFBZ01000159.1 GCA_002366835.1 Gammaproteobacteria bacterium UBA3067 | reverse complement strand
TCTTTCAAATTTTTCCTTTGACATTTTTGCCCCTCCTAAACGGGTAAGGTAATACCTTTTAACAGAATCGATACTGCTCTTTAAGTACTGCTTAACTTTCTAAAAATAAGTAATCTTTACTATCTAAATGGAGCTCATAACCGGATTTGAACCGGTGACCTCTTCCTTACCAAGGAAGTGCTCTACCGACTGAGCTATATGAGCACTCACCTTTCACAATGCAAAGCTGTTGGAGCGGGTAGAGGGAATCGAACCCTCGTCATCAGCTTGGAAGGCTGAGGTAATAGCCACTATACGATACCCGCGAAAAACCAGGAGCTTGTACTGCATTTTGAAAATGGTGGAGGGGGGAGGATTCGAACCTCCGAAGGCTGAGCCGTCAGATTTACAGTCTGATCCCTTTGGCCACTCGGGAACCCCTCCCTAACTAGCAATCCCATCGCTAGCGCTTAAAACCTTTGCACTCTAAATTGAAACAAAAATGGAGCTGGCGATAGGAGTCGAACCTACGACCTGCTGATTACAAATCAGCTGCTCTACCAACTGAGCTACGCCAGCTTATACACCACAATTGCCTCGCTCTTCTCACGAGGGGCCGAAGTTTAATTAATATTTGAAAAGAACGCAATCGCTTAAACGACTAATTCTTTATGTTTTTTCTTAGAAAGCGCCTGATAGAAAAGCGCGGCCCGCGATTCAGACTAGCAAGAAAAGGTCTCAATAATTTACTGGCGCGTCCGCCCTTCAGATACTAGGCGAAGGCGCTTTTGCGCCTGCCCTGCAACCTGCATCTTTGCATCAAGCTCCGCAACCGGCCTCACATTAGGCTCAACAAATTGGTGCCAAGAAAAATAGAGCACATTCAGCATAGTTAAACATATAAAAATCCATTTCATTTTGAGGCCTGCCATTTCGATTTATCATGCTTCTAGTGTAGCCGAGCAAAGAATTCCCTCTAGTACTAATTCGGGAACAAGCTCACTGAAAGGAAGGTGCTTAGCTATGACAGGAGCGTCTCCACCGGTCAATAGTAATGCCGCGCCTGATGCTTCATCTTGAAATACGCGCCACGCGCGCTCTATACTGGCGGTCGCCGAGAACAGAGCTCCATGACATACTGCCTCCTCACTTGAGCACCCCCACGACAACTCTTGGCGACGGTCTTCGGATGACAAATTAATCTCCTTTGTCCCCTGAAGAAGACTATGCTCCGCCATCATCAAACCGGGCAAGATAAATCCACCACTATGCTTGCCTTCCTTCGTCACCAAATCTATCGTGATGGTCGTCCCACAATCCACCACGCACACCGCGCCCCTTACCCTACGAAATGCTGCGATTATTGCCATCCAGCGATCAACACCCAGACGCGAAGGCTCCCTGTAGCCATTATGCACTCCGGCAAAAAACGGAAGCACTTTGTGAAAAATAGGCTTAAGCCCCGTTTTATTTTCCAGTGCTTTTTCCAAAACATCCTCATTTTCCGAGCTGACCACACTGGCAACGTGAACACCATCAAAGCCATTCGGCAACTCCAAACCTTTTGTCGTCGCCACCAGGTCACCACGGTGACCAACACTCGCAAAAACTTCCACGTTGTTTTTTTTAGCTACTGCCACCTTTAGACGGGTGTTTCCTATGTCCAATAACAGCATCAACGCTTTCGCCTCACCGATACTTCTCCACCACTAAAGTGATGCAACTCTCCATCTACATCCAGGCGGAATTCTCCACGAGCACTAATTCCCGCCGCTCGACCCGTGAGCTCTTTTTCACCCAAGATAATGGAGACATTCTCCCCCAGAAATGCATCATAGGCCTCCCACGCACTTTTGTGAGACAAAAAACCTCTCTCACTAAACATTCGCACGGAACGGTATATCTCCGCAAGCAGGTTGCCAGCAATCTCATTGCGATCAACATGTGGCAGATGCCGCTTAAGATCCGTCCAGGGCTGGTCGATTCCCGAAGCGACAGCTTGAGGCATATCCACGTTTACACCCACACCTATCACCACGCTACACTGGCCCGCCGAGTCACCATGCATTTCCAGAAGAATCCCCGCTAGCTTCTCTCCGTGCAGCAGCACATCGTTTGGCCATTTGAGAGAAAGACCTTGCAACGAAGTTTTTTCCAGCGCTCGCGCAACCGCAACGCCAACAGCCAGACTCAAACCCTCAAGACTGGCCGCTCCAGCTGGAAAGCGCCAAAGCATTGATAAATATAGATTTCTTGCAAAAGGCGACACCCAACGACGGCCAAGACGACCCCGACCAGAAAGCTGTTGCTCAGCAAGACAAACATAACCGGAAGGCCGGGTTCCGCGCGCCGCGTCCAGGGCGAGGTCATTCGTTGATTCGACTTGGGCATGCAAATCTATTTCAAGATTATGGCTTTGCAATTCAATATTAACAATCTGGGCGAGTTTCGCAGCATCGAGCAACTGCAAGCTTTCTTCCAGCCTATAACCTTTACCTCGAACAGAGTGGCAGACCAAGCCAAAATCCTCTAGCTTACGTATTTTTTTCCATACTGCCGCGCGACTTATTTGCAGCTGTTCGCCTAGATATTCGCCCGAATAAAACTGGCCATCAGATAGCAGCTTTATCAGTGGATAAAGGCCAAGCATCGAATCTGCAGCGTCTTTATTCATTATATTTTTTTTCATAGAAAAGCAGAATACGCGAGCCAAGAGCATCCAGCAACAGACTTGCCACCCACGGACTGAATAAGGCGTATACGGAAGCCAGTAGCGCCTTCTCTAGAAAGCCCCTACGAATGATAAGGCTGACTAAACTCGTGCACCGCTTCGATAAATGCCTTCGCATTCTCTGGCTTAACATCGGGGGTAATGCCGTGCCCCAGATTAAATACATGACCATTCCCGTGACCGTAGGATTCGAGCAGGCGCGCCACCTCTTTGCGAATTCTCGTTGGCGAGGCGTACAACATGGCAGGGTCCATGTTCCCCTGCAAGGCCACTTGTCCGCCCACTCTTTTGCGCGCATCAGCCAGCTCTACCGTCCAATCCAGACCCAGCGCATCACAGCCCGTGTTAGCAATTTTTTCCAGCCACAGACCGCCGCCTTTGGTAAACAGTATAACTGGGACTTTTCGCCCCTCGTGCTCGCGAATCAGGCCGGAAACAATTTTCGCCATATAATCCAGAGAAAACTCCTGGTAAGCAGGCGAGCTAAGCGCGCCACCCCAGGTATCAAAAATCTGTACTGCTTGTGCGCCAGCGAGAATCTGCTGATTCAGATACTCTGTTACGGCAACTGCGAGCTTTTCGAGCAAACGGTGTGCAGTTTGCGGCTCATCGTAAATCATTCGCTTAAGATGGCGAAAATCCTTCGAAGAGCCTCCCTCTACCATGTAGGTGGCCAGCGTCCAGGGGCTACCAGAAAAACCAATCAGAGGCACTTCGCCGTTAAGTTCACGACGAATCACCTTCACCGCATTTAAGACGTAATCCAAATCAGCACTTACATTCAGAGGGCCAATCGCATCCACATCAGCAGCGGTACGGATCGTTTTTTTAAACTTTGGGCCCTCACCCGTTTCAAAATAAAGCCCCAGGCCCATCGCGTCCGGGATCGTTAATATATCTGAAAACAGGATGGCCGCATCAAGAGGGAAACGCCGCAGAGGTTGAAGTGTTACTTCGCAGGCAAGCTCCGGGTTTTTACATAAGGACATAAAATCCCCTGCCTGAGATCGTGTCGCTCGGTACTCAGGCAGATAACGCCCTGCTTGCCGCATCATCCATACGGGCGTCAGGTCAACCGGTTCGCGCATTAATGCACGCAGGAATCGATCATTTTTTAACTCAGGATTGCTCATTAATTCTACCCTAATTCCTAACGCATAATATATTACTGACCCGGCATAGCCAGATAGCCCGACTAAACTTCGAGGTAATCCAGGATGCCTTCCGCCGCGTTACGACCTTCAGCAATCGCTGTGACCACCAGATCAGAACCACGCACCATATCACCGCCGGCAAAGACCTTGGCATTGCTAGTCTGAAAAGCAAACTCGCCCCGTTCTGGCGCCATAACCCGGCCCCAGTCATCGGTATCCACACCCACTTCCGCAAACCAGGGCTGCGGACTAGGCTGAAACCCGAAAGCTACGAGAATAACGTCTGCGGCAATAATCTGCTCTGAACCCGCTATTTCCACCGGGCGCCTGCGGCCTTGCTCATCTGGCTCACCAAGCTCTGTACTAACCACTTTAATGCCGTCAACCGACACACTTCCTACTACTTCAACAGGTTGGCGATTAAATAGAAATTCAACACCCTCTTCCTTAGCATTCTGCACTTCACGCCTGGAGCCTGGCATGTTCGCTTCATCGCGACGGTATACGCACTGCACAGAGCTAGCACCCTGGCGTATCGCAGTACGGTTACAGTCCATTGCGGTATCACCACCACCCAGCACCACTACTCGTTTACCATGAAGATTAATAAAGTCCTTGGGGGCTTTTTCAAAACCAAGGTTTCGATTAACGCTGGAAATTAAATAAGGCAAGGCATCGTACACTCCTGGAAGATCTTCCCCAGGAAAGCCACCTTTCATATATTTGTATGTGCCCATACCCATAAATACAGCGTCATAGCTCTGAATAAGTTCATCAATTAATATATCTGAACCCACTTCCACATTTAGCTTAAATTCTATACCCATCGCGCTGAAAATCTCACGACGCTGGGACATCACTTCTTTCTCAAGCTTAAACTCAGGAATACCGAAGGTTAACAGGCCACCAATCTCGGGATGCTTATCATATACAACAGGCGTCACACCACTGCGCACTAGTACATCAGCGCAGGCCAAACCGGCCGGCCCAGCGCCAATTACAGCCACCTTTTTACCTGTTTTCTTCACTTCGGACATATCCGGTCGCCAGCCGGATTTAAATGCTGTATCGACGATGTACTTTTCGGCAGACCCTATGGTAACTGCACCAAAGTCGTCATTCAGGGTACAAGCGCCCTCGCAGAGGCGATCCTGAGGGCAAACACGACCACACACCTCTGGCAGGCTATTTGTCTGGTGGCAAAGTTCAGCCGCTGCTTCAATCTGCCCTTCTTTCACCAGCTTCAACCAGTCGGGAATATAGTTGTGAACGGGGCATTTCCACTCACAGTAGGGGTTCCCGCAAGACAGACAACGGTCAGCCTGAGCGCCTACCTCTTCTTGCTTGTAAAGGTCGTAGATCTCAACATATTTTGTTTTTCGCTCACCGGCTGGTTTTTTACGCGGGTCACCACGATCCAGGTCGATAAACTGAAAGTCGTTATGTATTTGCTTTGCCATTAAGCAAGCCCTCTAAACTTTTTCTTACTGGATCAATGCAGGATAACTGGCCCAGCTTATTAAAGCCGGTAACGAAACCACCCTGCAGACCTCAATTAAATTCTTTTTGCACCTTTATTTACCGAAGTGAAGACCTTGCTTACTCCGGCCTTGAGCGCGTAGTGGAGAGCAGCTTATCCAGACTTGCTGCTTTCGGCGTGACTAACCAGAACTTACCCAGGTAGCTGGCGAAGTCATCACGAATTTCCGCGCCCCAAGCGCTACCTGTTTCTGCCACATGCTCCTCAATCAGGGAAAGCAAATGGTTTCGGTAGGCTTCAGTGTCTTCGTCGGTAATTCGATCCAGCTCTATTAACTCTGAATTAATGCGATCAAAGAAACGGTTTTCCATATCCAGCACGTAGGCAAACCCACCGGTCATACCTGCTCCAAAGTTACAACCTGTAGGGCCTAATACCGTAACAATGCCACCGGTCATATATTCACAGCAGTGATCTCCAGCGCCTTCCACAATCGCATGTGCTCCCGAATTACGAACACCAAAACGCTCGCCTGCTACACCCGCCGCATAAAGTTTTCCGCCGGTGGCGCCATACAAACAAGTATTACCAACAATAGCGGCCTCCTGACTTTTGAAACCACTGCCCTGATGAGGCCGTATAACCAGCTTACCACCGGCCATACCTTTACCAACATAATCATTGGCATCCCCATCGAGGATCATATTTAAACCGCCCGCATTCCATACGCCGAAGCTTTGACCTGCCGTGCCCTTTAAATTCAAAGTGACTGGGTTTTGCGCCATACCCTGATTTCCATAACGCAAGGCGATTTCACCTGACAGGCGGGCTCCGATAGATCGGTGGTAATTCTTAACGTCATAACTGAACTCACCACCCTTTTTAGCTTCAACAACAGGTAGCACCTCTGCAACGATTTGCTCGGCCAGCTCGCCCTTATCAAAGGGGTCGTTACTATCACTGGTGCAAAAATGCGGCTTATCAGCAGGAATAGCATCATTGCCCAGGATGGGACTCAGGTCCAGCCCTTGTTGTTTTTCAGTATAACCATCGAGAACCTCGATAAGGTCCGTTCGCCCCACCAGATCTTCGAGTCGGCTGACGCCCAACACGGCCATCCACTCCCGAGTTTCTTCCGCAACAAAGCGAAAGAAATTCATCACATTCTCTGCGCCGCCGTGAAAATGTTCAGAACGTAGCTTTTCATGCTGGGTGGCAACACCCGTGGCGCAGTTATTCAGGTGACAGATTCTCAAATACTTACAACCCAGCGCTATCATGGGGATCGTACCAAACCCAAAGCTTTCGCCACCCAAGATGGCGGCCTTCACGACATCCAGGCCACCCTTTAATCCACCATCAACCTGCAAGCGAACTTTGTCACGCAAATCATTACTGCGTAATGCCTGGTGCGCCTCGCTCACACCGAGCTCCCACGGAGAGCCGGCGTAACGAATAGAAGTGATCGGGCTAGCCGCTGTGCCGCCGTCATAGCCGGAGATAGTAATCAGGTCTGCGTAGGCTTTAGCTACACCCGAGGCAATAGTGCCTACGCCAGGCTCGGACACCAGCTTCACAGACACTAACGCTTTAGGGTTGACCTGTTTAAGGTCAAAAATTAGTTGAGCCAAATCCTCGATGGAGTAAATATCATGGTGAGGAGGCGGTGAAATAAGAGTGACACCCGGCACAGAATAACGTAAACGAGCGATAAGGCTGTTCACCTTGCCACCGGGAAGCTGGCCACCTTCCCCTGGTTTTGCACCCTGGGCAACCTTGATTTGCAGCACTTCGGCATTCACCAGGTAGTGTGGTGTCACGCCAAATCGGCCAGAAGCCACTTGCTTGATTTTGGAAAGCTTCTCAGTTCCAAAGCGAACGGAGTCTTCCCCGCCTTCTCCTGAGTTTGAGCGGCCACCCAGACGGTTCATTGCAGTGGCGATGGCCTCGTGTGCCTCTGGCGACAGGGCACCCAGCGACATCCCAGCTGAGTCAAAACGAGGCAGAATTTCTTCAATAGGCTGCACTTGGTCGATATCAATAGAGCCAAGGTCTTCACGTAGGCTGAACAAGTCCCGAATTGCCGCCACCGGACGATCCTGAACAAGGTTCGCATAAACCCGGTAATCGGACATTTCTCCGGAATGAACCGCCTGGTGAAGAGCGTGCACTACATCGGGATTAAACGCGTGATATTCCTGACCATGTACATATTTGTGCATGCCCCCTGGCTCAATGGGCTTCCGGTCTAACCAGGCATTCTTCGCCAAGTGTTGCTGATCAAGCTCAAAATCAGAAAATGTCGCCCCTTGAATACGGCTAGTCACACCACAAAAACAGAGATTCACTACGTCATTGTGAAGCCCCACCGCTTCAAACAATTGCGCGCCCCGGTACGAGGCGATGGTGGAGATCCCCATTTTGGACATGATTTTCATCAAGCCTTTGTTGATACCCTTCAGGTAGTTTGTTTGGGCTGTTTCAGCATCACTTACTATTCCGCCCATTCGAACCTGCTGCGCAATCACCTCCAGCGCCAAGAAGGGGTAAACTGCAGTGGCACCAAAACCAATCAAGCTTGCAAAGTGATGCGTATCCCGCACTGTTGCGGTTTCAATAATCAAGTTGGCATCACAGCGCAAACCTTTCGCGGTCAAGTGGTGGTGAACTGCCCCTGTTGCCATAAGCGCATGAATCGTTTGCTTGCCTTTTTCCAGCTTCGCATCCGACAGCACCACAATTACCTTGCCGTTCATGACCGCTGCTTCTGCTTTCGCACACAGGTTTTTGATTGCTTCCTCTAGCCCTACGGCTGGGTCGTAATGTAACGACAGGTACTCATTCGCGTACTCAGAATCTGGCAATGCGAGAAGGCGGTCAAGCTTATAATGGGACAGTACTGGTGAGGTCAGGATAGCGCGATCAGCATGCTCCGCTGTTTCTTGAAACAAACTCAGCTCACGGCCAACACAAGTTTCCAGAGACATGACCACCGCTTCACGCAGCGGATCAATGGGAGGATTGGTAACCTGTGCAAACTGCTGTCTAAAGTAGTCATAAAGAGAGCGCTTACGAAGCGACAAAACAGCCATGGGAGTATCGTCCCCCATAGAACCTGTCGCCTCCTGACCATTTTCCGCGAGGGGTCGCAGCACCTGCTCTCGCTCTTCAAGTGTCAACTGAAAACGTTTTTGATAAACCTTTAACACCTGCGAATCAAGAGGCTCGCTACTATCAACAGAGCGCTTCAGTGTCGACTGAATGCGCTTGCTGCGCTCACGTAACCACTTTTTATAGGGCTGACCTGCTTTCAAGCGATTATCAATATCCTGAGTATGCAACAACTCACCGCTTTCGGTATCAACAACCAATATCTGACCAGGCCCAACACGTCCTTTGGACAGAACATCCTCTGGCTTCTCGTCCGTAACACCTGCTTCTGAAGCAACAACAATATAACCTTTGCGCGTGGTGACCCAGCGCGATGGGCGCAAGCCATTACGATCCAGCATACACACTGCGTAACGGCCATCAGTAAACACCAGACCTGCAGGGCCATCCCAGGGCTCCATATGCATGGAGTTATACTCGTAAAATGCCCTCAATTCGGCATCCATGTTATCCATGTTCTGCCAGGCAGGTGGTACAAGCGTGCGCACTGCGCGAAATAAATCCATACCTCCACTCACCAATACCTCGAGCATATTATCAAGGCTGGAGGAGTCAGAGCCTTCCCTGTTTACCAGCGGCGAAATCACATCAAGGTCGCCAAGCCGCTCACTATTGAACTTGCTGGTTCTTGCCACTGACCAGTTTCGATTACCCCATATGGTATTAATCTCACCATTATGGGCCAGATAGCGGAATGGCTGAGCCAAAGGCCAACGTGGCTGGGTATTGGTTGAAAAGCGCTGATGAAAAACCACGATGGCCGTGGCTAATTTTTCGTCTGCCAAATCAAGATAAAAGCGCGGCAGATCCACAGGCATAACAAGGCCCTTGTAGGAAATAACCGATGCAGACAAACTGGAAACATAAAAGCTTTCATCACTCTTCAGGCGCTTTTCAGCAATCCGACGAGCAAAATAGAGCTTGAGGTTAAGATCTGCATCGCTCATTTCTGGCGCATTGACAAAAACCTGTTCAATTCGAGGCAAAGTTTCCAAGGCAATGGGGCCGCATACCGATGAATCAAAGGGGACTTCCCGCCACCCTGCAACGTCAAGACCCTGTAAGGTAATGGCCTCTTCTAACTCTTTTTTTGCAACCGCCGCCATTTTATCCTCTTTATTGAGGAAAATCATGCCAACAGCATAGCTTGCCGACAAGCCACCAAAAAGCTGCTTACCTATTTCTCGCAAAAAAGTATCCGGCTTTTTTAGCAACAAACCGCAGCCATCGCCAGTACGCCCATCCGCTGCGATTCCACCCCGGTGCGTCATTCTGGTTAGCGCATCAATTGCCGTCGTTAACAGGTCATGTGACGCCTCGCCTTCTATGTGTGCAATCAGGCCAAAGCCACAGTTGTCCTTGAATTCACCAGGACGATAAAGCCCAAGATTCTTAGCTGAACTCGAAGTCATCAAGCATTTCCTATTAAAATACAGATACTTACATTAGAACCCCTTGTGGAACAGGCCCTAACAGTAAAAAAAGGGAGACACATTTTACCTGTGAATGCGCAATTCCTCAAACTAAAGCGATTTCACAGATATTGACGATTACACACTTAACTAAGGTAGCGGTGCTACCCGAAGGCGGAAGCCCGCTTAAATCTTCATGAACACAAAGACTTACCGGCAGACAATGTTTGTTGAAGCAAGGCCTCCTCAAACTGGTCAGTAATGACCGACTGGCCAACCTGTTTCATCAATATCAAACGCAAACTCTTATTGATAGTTTTTTTATCAAGCGCCATTGCTGATAGAAAGTCATCCGCGCCCATGGACTCAGGGGGGTATATAGGCAAATCAGCCTCAAGCAACAGATTACCCACCGACCGCGCCTCTTTAAGGCTTATCCACCCCATTCGATGAGAGAGGTCAGCAGCCATATTCATACCGATAGCCACGGCCTCGCCGTGCACGTATTCTCCGTAACCGCACTTGGTCTCAATCGCGTGACCGAAGGTATGCCCCAAATTCAACAAAGCCCTCACGCCAGATTCTTTTTCATCTTGGGCAACCACCCTGGCCTTGCATTCACAGGCATGCTTGATGGCATAAGTTAACGGAGTGCTTTCCAGCGCTACCAGTTCTTTCATGTTCTGCTCAAGCCAGTGAAAAAATGGCGCATCATCGATCAAACCGTACTTCACCACTTCAGCAAGCCCTGCTGCCACCTCTCTCGCAGGCAAGGTTGATAAGGTGTGTGTATCAATCAAAACACATTGAGGCTGATGGAAAGCACCGATCATATTTTTCCCAAGCGCATGATTCACCCCCGTCTTCCCCCCCACGGAGGAGTCCACTTGGGAAAGCACCGTTGTCGGGATCTGTATAAAATTAATACCCCGCTGAAACGATGCCGCGGCAAAACCAGTGATATCACCAACCACGCCGCCACCCAAGGCAATGAGTGTCGTTGTACGATTGTGGCCCTTGGCCATCAGGCCGTCGAAGATTTTCTCCATAGTGTGAAGGGTTTTATGCTGCTCTCCGTCGGGCAAAATAACCGTATCACACTGGAGGCCCGACAATAGATCGAGCACTTGCTGCAGATATAAGGGCGCAACCACTTCGTTCGTTACCACCATTACCTGGTTGCCATGGATATGCCGGCGCAACAACTGAGGTGAAGACAAAACTCCCCCACCAATATAAATAGGATAGCTGCGCTCACCCAAGTCAACGGTCACTACTTCCACTATCAACTCCTGAATTCGTTTTTAATACTGCAGGGGCACGAACAAAAAGGCCTAAACCCGCCTCTAGACTGACTGGAGTTTTATAAAAGAACTGGGCTGTGGCTGAATTAAACCTAGAAACCGCAGTAGAATCACGAAAATCCGCGCATCCAGTTATTGCACTTGGAAAAATATAAAAACTTCTCACTACCAGTAAGATAACCACGATTTTTTATATTTTTCTAGGTGCAACAGGTGAATACAGCTCTTTTTCTCACCTTACTACGATTTCTGGGTTAAAGAGAGGGGCTCTAGGGCAGTTGACGAAGCACTTCCGCGACGACATCTTTAACGCTATTCCTACCGGTTACAATGATCACATCAGCCACCTCTTCATACAGAGGTCCTCGGGCAGACATGATATCACCAAGCACTTTACGGCGGTCTGTCTTTTGCAGCAAAGGACGGCGTTTATCACGGCTCGTTCGAATTAATAAATCATCAACGGAAGCCTTCAGATAAACTACAAATCCCCGACTTGCTAGGTGCTTACGGTTTTCATCCCGTAGAACCGCGCCGCCGCCAGTTGCCAGCACGACGCCTTGCATTTGCGTCAGCTCATCAATAACAGCGACTTCACGATCACGGAACCCCGACTCCCCCTCGACATCAAAAATCCACGGTATATCAGCGCCGGTACGGTGCTCTATCTCCTGGTCTGTATCGAAAAAATCGGTGTGCAACTGTTCGGAAAGTGTTCGGCCTATGGTGGTTTTCCCCGCCCCCATAGGCCCAACAAAGAAAATACTTATTTTAGATTTCATACTTGATCCTCGACCCGGACGGGTCGAGGGAAAACACCACTACCGGGACAATACGCCTTCTACTACTTTGGGTGTTATAAATACCAGCAACTCTTGCTTCTCGTCAATAACAACTTGTTTGCGAAAGAGAAAACCGATGATTGGCAAGTTACCGAAGAAAGGGGTTCTAATCTCATTTTCAAAACTTTCCATTGAGAAGATACCGCCCAATACGACTGTTTCACCGTTACCCACCAGCACGGTGGTTTCAATTTCATTTTTATCGACGGAAGGAATCTGCGAATTACCCACTAACTCCCCAACGGCATCTTTATTAATTTTGATTTCCATAATGATGCTTTCATCTGGCGTAATTTGCGGAGTAACCTCAAGCGACAAGACGGCTTCCTTAAAAGAAACAGAGGTTGCACCACTAGAAGATGCTTCTTGGTATGGAATTTCCGTACCTGACGAAATGCGCGCCTTCTGCTGATCAGCCGTGAGAACTTTTGGTGTTGAAACAATTTCACCGGAACCTTCCGCTTCTAGCGCTGACAGCTCCAGCTCCAGCAAACCAGAGGCGGTGCTGATGACACCCAGAGCCAGACTGGTCGCTCCTTCGCCTACTACACCTAAATCCACCACGAGATCCTGAGGGTTGGTAACCGTATCATTATTAGCCAACTGAATAAGGGTATCACTGGACCCACCAATTATATTGCGACGACTCTGGCTTTTTGTATCATAACCACCACCACCCCAAGTGACACCAAGCTCATTGGTAAAGTCCTCGTTCGCTACAACAATGCGCGCCTCAATCAGCACTTGCTTCACCGGCACATCCAGCACTGCAATAACATCTCGAATCTCTTCGATTTTTGCGGCCGTCTCATTTAACAAAATATTATTAGTGCGCTCATCCACGATCAATTTGCCGCGCGAAGTCAACAAACCACTTTCGCCGGTCAGAATTGCCTGAATGTCTGCCGCTTTTGCGTAGTTGATCTGCACAAACTCTGAGCGTAACGGAGCCAGCTCTTCTACTTGTTTATTTGCTTCAAGCTCAAGTTTTTCCCTTGCTGCAATTTCATCGGCAGGTGCCACTAACATCACATTACCAACCAAGCGCTTGTCCAACCCTTTGGTTTTCAAAATTAATTCGAGCGCCTGATCCCAAGGTACATTCTTTAATCTTAAGGTAATACTGCCAGAAACAGTATCACTGGCCACCAGGTTCAGAGAGGTGAAATCTGCGATCAACTGCAAAACCGAACGCACCTCAATGTCTTGAAAGTTGAGAGACAGCTTCTCTCCTGTATACATAAATACGTCTTTTCGATTTTTCTCCAGCTCACGCTGGCTCACCGGTTTCACATTCACCGTTAAGGTTTTATCGGTCTGGTACGCCAGATACTCATAGTGCCCAGTAGCCTCAATAAGCAATTTGGTGCTGCCATCTTCTTCAATTGCATCGATATATTGAACAGGTGTTGCGAAGTCTTTAACGTCCAGCCGTCGGCGCAGCGCATCTGTAAGACGCATGTCCACCAACTCAACCACAATTTTTCCGCCCTCTTCGTGCATATCCACTTCAACAGAGGAGTCAGACAACATCAACACAACCTGGCCTTCACCCTGCTCACCGCGAACGAAATCAATGTTCTGCAGACCTGAAACAGGCTGACTAGCACTTTCGCCACCCGAATAAGCTAGCCCGCCGGCTTCACCTGAGGCGCTTGATAGTTGCGCTAGCACCTGCTGGCTCTCGTTTTGGCCGACGGTGATAAAGAGTTTATTACCCTCTGACCTGGTTCGATAGGGCAGCAATCTGTCCATCGCGATAATCACTCGCGACCGCCCTTGGGCCTCCACAACCGTCAAACTTCTCGCACTGCCTACGCCCAGCGCATGCTGCTTAGACTTTAATTCATTCGACACGTCATCAAAAGTGAGCGAGATCCTGGCTGGTTTTTCAATCACATAACCCTCCGGCTTGGGAGGGGCGCCATCAAACGTCAAACTAATTTCCACTTGATCCCCAGGAAGCGCCGCAAAATCAAGACCGGTAAGCGCCACTGACGACCACGCAACAGAAACATTTCCCAGCAACATCACTAGAAGAATCTTTTTGATTGCACCCATACCGAATTTCCTTATGTGTTTTTCTGATGAACTTTTTAGTTCTTTAAAGTTAGCCTGCATTGTAAATTATCCCACTGAAACTTTGTTAAGTTGCATCAAGCAGCACCATCGTACGGGGCCGCTCAATCCATAGCTTTTGTCCATCATCATCCATTCCACCACTGGGAACAATTTCTATCACTTCAATTTTAGTGGTCTCGATACCCCAGATGCGCCCGTGGTTTTTCCCTATATAGTCGCCTTCTTTGACCCGATGAACACCGCCGTCTCCATCATTAATTAGCGCCCATAATCGGTTTTCCGAATCGGCTCGCTCAATGGAACCAACAAACCTTAGCGCATCAAAACTAAAACCCTCGAGGTATTCTTTGGTGCGGGCAAAATCAGGAACAACCAGCCTCCCTGAGCGCGTAACATTTTCCATTTCCGGAGTAGGAGGAATAAATGGACTGCGTAAACCCGCTGCACGATAGTTAAATGTCGCATGGGGTTTGAATTCTGGAGGTGGCTGGATTTTCCCCGGTGGCCGTGCCTGCACCTCCGCAACGTATTGCTCCAAATCGTTATAGCTGCTTGAGCCACAACCGGCAAGCAAGCTGGCTAATAAAACTGAGACCAGAGGAAGACCTTTTTGCAAGCGTAACATCATCCCTCCTCTCCTTTCTCGTTGTAACGATAGGTTTTCGCTTTTATGTTAACGTCCAATTCGCCACCCGAGCCCTTAGGAACCACTGTAAAATCGTGTAAAGTAACGATGCGAGGTAAAGCCGACACACCGCTCACAAAGTTTGCGAAACTATGATAGCCACCATTAATAGAAATGGTTAACGGTAACTCTGTGTAAAACTCAGAGGGTAGTTCGCTACCCAGGGCGATAGACTTAAAATCAAGGCCGCTACCCAGCCCAGTGTGGGTAATATCCTCTAACAACCCCGGCACTTCTGTATCACTCGGAAGCTGCCTTAATAATGCACCGTAAGACTCTTCCATTTCTGCCAGCTGCTGCTTATAGGTTTCCAAATTTGCCGCTTTAAATGCCTTTGCTTCAAAGCTTTTTTTCAGATCAAGCTCTTTGCTCTCAATTTTTTCAAGCTTCAGAAGCTCATCGGCAAGTTGAAACCGATGACCAAGAAAGAGCACTGCAAGCAGAACCAATATATAAATAAATGCCTTTATGACAATGTGGGCCGTTCCAATATTATCGCCATTAAGGTTTTTTGCCGAATCCAGGATTTCTTGGAAATTCATTATTCCGACTCCTCCTTATTCACTTTTGGCAAAACCTGATTCACGCTGAGAACAAAAGCGTTAACAGGCTTTCCGCCCACCTCTTTGTTATTCACCGTCGACAGATTAGGGTTACTAAACCAAACAGAGTTATCGAGATTTCGCATTAGCTTAGATATTTTGTTATTCGTTTCAGCTAAACCTTCCAGGGTTAACTTATTCCCAGTTCGAGTCGCCTTTGTATAATAAACACCGTCTGGAATAGTGCGTGTCAACTCATCAAGCAAATGCACCACAACAGGCCGATTGCCTTGCAGGTTCTGAATAACTTTCATTCTCTCAACAAGCTGATTACGACGAGCCTGCAGATTTTTTATTTCCTTAATTTTATCGTCAAGCTTTTTGATTTCTGTGCTTAGATACTGGTTCCGGCCATCTTGGTGAGAGATTTTCCCTGCGATCAAAGTGTTCGCCGAAAAAACCAGCAAAGCGCCGATGATCACCATACCCACCAGTACGGTAAAAAACTCTTGCTTCTTTTGCTTTCGTAATTCTTCTCGCCAGGGTAGGAGATTAATTTTAGTCATTTAATCAAAACTCCTCATCGCCAAGCCGCATGAAATCATCAAGGCCGGCGCATCATCACTCAGTGCGGAGGCGCTCACTTTCGAAGCCAGACTCATGCTGGAAAATGGGTTTGCTACCACTGTGGAGGTGCCTACTTTTTCTTCAACCAGCTCCCTGACTCCTGGTAGGGAGGCCGTCCCCCCCGCCAGCACGATACAGTCGACATCATTAAACTGGCTGGAAGAAAAGAAAAACTGCAGCGAACGCGAAACCTGCTGCACTACTGCATCTTTAAAGGGCTCAAGAACTTCACTTTCATAATCATCGGGCAGGCCGCCCTGTTTTTTTGCAAGCCCGGCCTCTTCAAAAGACAAACCATAACGCCGCTGAATCTCTTCTGTTAGCTGCTTGCCGCCAAAAAACTGCTCTCGCGTATAGATGGTTTGCCCCGCATCTAAAACGCTCAGAGTTGTCATGGTTGCGCCCACATCAACGATGGCGATGGTTTGCTGTTCTTCTGAGTTATCAAGCTGATGCTCTATAAGAGTAAAAGCACGCTCCATGGCGTATGCTTCAACATCAACGACTTTCGCTATCAACCCAGCCTCCTCCAAGGCGGCCTCGCGCATATCTACATTCTCGGTACGGCATGCCACGATCAGCACTTCCGCCTGCTCGGGGTTATCCTCTACCGGACCTTGCACCTCAAAATCGATGGCGACCTCTTCAAGCGGATAAGGGATATACTGATCGGCCTCAAGACGAATTTGGGATTCCATATCATCTTCAGATAAACTGGCGTCTAGCTGAATAACCTTGGTGATCACGGCTGAACCCGCCACCGATACCGCTGCATTTTTGGCCGATGCTTTTTCTCTTGTCACCAAACGCTTAATAGCCTGGCCAACGGCTTCAACATCGGTGATGTTTTTTTCAACCACCGCATTCGGCGGGAGTGGCTCAACGCCATAGCTCTCCACACGATACTGTCCACCGGAGCGACTAAGCTCAAGCAATTTGACGGTAGATGAGCTGATATCCAACCCAAGTAAAGCTGCTGTTTTTTTTGTCTGAAAAGGAAGCACTATCTTCAACCTTTGATATTAAAAATTAATTGACTTAATACAAGTAAATACCACGCTTGCACATCCCGCAACATAGAAATGCTTTTTACCAACGTTTTTATTAAACTGCGAGTAGCATTTTTACTAATTTGATCCAACATTATTAATATTAGTTACTTATCTGAATTCTGGTGCTTTTACTTTGAATAAACTTGTTCGTTTCTCGTTACTGTTCACATTTGGCTCAATTTGTGGCGCATTCCTCATCGCATCAGGCAGTTTTTTATACCTCAGTCCCGCACTTCCTGCTGCTTCCACACTAAAAGAAGTTAACCTCCAAATCCCCCTCCGGGTTTACTCTGCGGATGGCAAGCTTATTTCCGAATTTGGTGAAAAAAGGCGCACCCCCTTGGTATTCGAAGAAATCCCCAAGCCCTTGGTGAATGCCATACTCGCTGCGGAAGATGACCAGTTTTTTGAACATTCTGGCGTTTCCGTTAAAGGATTGGCACGTGCCTCCCTGGAGTTAATCAAAACAGGATCCATTCAAAGTGGCGGTAGCACTATCACCATGCAGGTGGCCAAAAATTTCTTTCTAACGAAAGAAAGGAGCTTTATTCGAAAATTTAATGAGATCCTGCTGGCTTTAAAAATAGAAAAGGAGCTATCGAAAGAAGAGATCATCACTCTTTATATCAACAAGATTTACCTTGGACACCGCTCGTATGGTTTCGGGGCCGCTGCGAAAGTT
This sequence comes from Gammaproteobacteria bacterium UBA3067, assembly GCA_002366835.1. Lineage (GTDB taxonomy): Bacteria > Pseudomonadota > Gammaproteobacteria > Pseudomonadales > UBA3067 > UBA3067. The sequence continues at coordinate 22,974 of DFBZ01000159.1, read as the reverse complement.
TACTATGATAAAACCGTTGGTGAGCTAGACCTTGCCCAAACCGCCACCCTCGCTGCGCTACCAAAAGCACCCTCAAGCGCCAATCCTATTAGCAACCCACCGAAAGCTCTCATTCGCAGAAACTGGATTCTTGGCAGAATGCACCAGCTTGGTTTTATTAGTGGCGAGGAGTTATCAAGCGCGCAAAACGAAGGCCAAACCGCGAAATACCACGGATTAAAATCAGAATTAAGCGCCAACCATGCGGCAGAAATGGTGCGAGAAGAAATGGTCACCCGTTTTGGCGAAGCGGCCTACCGCGATGGTTTTGTGGTCACCACAACGATACAAAGCCAGCTGCAAGATTCCGCTAACCTTGCTGTTCGTCACGGCCTGATCGCCTACGACAAACGTCATGGCTACCGTGGCCCCCTGGCCAATATCCCATCAAATGAACCAACAGAAAACATAGCCGTTAATCTAAAAAAGTTTCCCACTACCCATCAGCTTGAGGTGGCCAGTGTCGTCGCTTTACTGGAGGATGAAGCAAAACTTATCAGGGCAGATCAAAGCATTATCTCCATTTCCCTAGATGGGCTTTTATGGGCACAACCCTTTCTCAGCACAGATAGCAAGGGAGGAAAACCTGAAACCCCCTCAGACATACTCAAAATTGGCGATGTGGTATATATCTCAAAAAATAAAATAAAAAACACCTGGGAGCTTTCACAGCTACCTACTGCCCAAAGTGCTCTGGTGTCACTCGACAATAAAAATGGCGCCCTGCTCGCCATCGTTGGCGGTTTCGACTTCTCCCTCAGCAAATACAACCGCGCAACACAAGCCGAAAGGCAAGCGGGGTCTAATATCAAACCTTTTATCTATGCCGCTGCTTTGAATAAAGGCTATACCCCTGCCAGTATTATTAACGATGCCCCAGTGGTATTTGATGACCCAAACCTCGAACGTGCATGGCGACCAGAAAACTCCGGCGGCCGCTTCTTTGGCCCCACGCGCTTACGCAAGGCGCTGTATAAATCCCGCAACCTGGTTTCCGTTCGCATCCTCGAAAATATCGGTATTTCCTATGCCATTAACTACGCAAGCCGTTTTGGTTTTAACAAAGAACAGCTTCCTTACGACCTTTCCCTAGCCCTCGGCAGCGCTGCAGTCACTCCCCAACAAATGGCCACGGCCTACGCCATGCTGTCAAATGGCGGCTATCAAATCGAACCCTACTTAATTCAAACCATCAGCAGCAATAACAACGACATTATTTACCAGGCATCTCCCCTCACCGTCTGCCCAGAGTGTAAAAAAACAGAAAGCGCTAAAGACTTAGACGAAACCAGTTTGGACGAATCACTTGCCGTGAATACCCCCCTCAGCCCATCCGACACAAATGAAATTACCACCTTAGAAGACCCACCCGGCGAACTTAATATTGCTCCAAGAGTTATGGACGAACGCACCAACTATATTATCAATAGCATTCTTAGGGATGTGATAAGAAAAGGCACTGGATACAGTGCTCGCAAAATGAATCGTGATGATATCGCCGGAAAAACCGGCACCACAAATGACTTAAATGACGCCTGGTTTTCAGGCTATACGCCAGAAATCAGCACATCGGTATGGGTGGGTTTTGATTCGCCACAAACGCTGGGAAGAAGGGAGTTTGGCAGCCGCGCAGCCCTGCCTATTTGGATGGAATATATGCGCGTCGCCCTGGAGGGCCGCCCTGAAATTACGCAGCAGCAACCAGAGGGCTTGGTGACTTTGCGCATAAATCCCGAAACGGGCGAAGCTGCCCGGCCTGGAGACAAAACAGCCATATTTGAAACATTTCGAGTGGAAAATGCACCCACTCCGCTCAATGAAAACGATAGCTCAGCGGCACCCCTCATTGATGATAGCGAAGAAGCGCTACAGCTTTTCTAATATCACTCGCAAACCAGAAGAAAGACTAGCAAGTGGCTTTATTCCTCTTTATCGATTATTTGCCGTAAACATCCGCTACTGACTGCAAGGGGTAATGTTCAGGGTAGGGCAAATCTGCCACACCGCTATCCACCGCCGCTTTCGCAACTGCAGCTGAAACCACACTGATCAAACGTGGATCCATTGGCTTGGGAATAATGTAATCTTTACCAAAGCTTATGACTTCGCCATTGTAAGCAGCACTCACCTCCGCCGGCACTTCTTCCTTGGCTAAAGCCCGCAGCGCTTCAACCGCTGCAACCTTCATCGCTTCATTCACCGTTCGTGCCCGCACGTCCAAGGCACCACGGAAAATAAAGGGAAAACCAAGCACGTTATTCACCTGGTTGGGGTAATCGCTACGCCCTGTTCCGACGATAATGTCATCGCGGGTTTGATGCGCCAGCTCGGGTTTTATTTCTGGATCAGGGTTGGCTAAAGCAAAAATAACCGGCTTCTCTGCCATCGTCAGCAACACCTCAGGGCTTAACAGATCCGGCCCAGAGAGCCCGACAAAAACGTCCGCGCCGTTTAATGCATCTTCCAGCGTACGCTTTTCGGTAGCATGGGCAAACGCTGCTTTATACTGGTTTAAATCAGTGCGGCCTTCATGAATCACACCTTTGCTGTCCAGCATAAAGATATTGTCTCGCTTAGCCCCCATTTCCATCAGCAGCTTCATCGAAGCCACGCCCGCGGCACCTGCTCCAACGCAAACGATTTTCACTTCTGGCAAGGTTTTACCTTGTAGCTCAAGGGCGTTCAGGAGACCCGCAGCAATAATAATGGCAGTGCCATGCTGGTCATCATGAAAAACAGGAATATTACAACGCTCTTTTACCACTCGCTCAATTTCAAAACATTCTGGCGCCTTAATGTCCTCCAAGTTTATACCACCAAAAGTGGGCGATACATTGACCACGGTATCAATAAACTCTTGGGGACTTTGCGCATTCACTTCTATATCGAACACATCAATTCCGGCGAAGCACTTAAATAGGACACCCTTACCTTCCATAACCGGCTTGCTGGCCAAGGCGCCGAGATTACCTAAACCCAGAATAGCGCTGCCATCGCTGATCACCCCCACTAGGTTTCCCTTGGCAGTGTAACGATAAGCATTATCTGCATCGCGCGCGATCTCCCGCACAGGCTCCGCCACACCCGGACTATATGCTAGAGCGAGGTCGCGGGACGTTGCAGTAGGCTTGGTCACCTCCACACTTATCTTTCCCGCCCGTGGCATAGCATGGTATTGCAGCGCTGCTTTCTTTAGATCATCGGACATGGGGACTGACTCCAAGGGTTTTGGGAATTAACGGGCTTAGCACCTATTTGCGCCAAAAGGTAACCACGCGATAAGGCTCTCGCCTATCGACACAAAAAAGCGGATAAGCTTAACGGAAAGCGACAAACTGTTCAAACGCGACACCAGAATGGTGCGCCGCCAGTGTGCGCGAAACAAACACAGGGATATTAAAAATATTTTAGCTTAAAAACAACTAAGGCCCTCAAATGAGAGCCCTATTTACGGATAAACCCGCAGAGAGTTTATCCGAACAGCAGTAAGAAGCGTCTAAAGTAGAAAACTACTTCTTGCCGCTACGCATACCACCGAAACGCTTGTTAAATGCATCGATACGGCCACCGGTATCCAGCACTTTCTGCGTACCCGTGTAGAAAGGATGACAAGCCGCGCAGACATCAAGGTGAAGATCTTTACATTTGGTTGATTTGGTCTTGATCACATTACCGCAACTGCAAGTGGCATTGATCTCTTCATATTTTGGATGGATATCAGCTTTCATCAGTTTGGCCTCAAGTTTACCGGCCCGCCACCTGATCAATCGTCAGACACGGCACCTACTTTAATATAAATTAATCCCATTAAAAGCATCGGCAACGGTATAATGGCTCGGCTGCTCAATATTTTTGGATGGCGGATAGTACCAGAGTGTAGACCGAAATGAAATCATACAACTAAAATTTATCTCCCAGGCCGCATGACAGACCAGCCATACCCCAGCCAAATTCTACAAGTTGCCATCCCAAGTCCTTTACGCAGCCGCTTCGACTATCTGCCGCCTCTCGGAAACAGCGGGCACAGTGCGAAAATAGGGCAGCGCATCAAAGTCCCTTTTGGGCCACGCACAGTGGTGGGTATTATTATCGGCCTTGAAACCCGCAGTGATATCGCCTTTGAAAAACTTCGCCATGCATACCAAATTCTCGATGAGTCGCCCGCTCTCTCCCCACAAATCATGGCGCTTTGCCAGTGGACTGCCCGTTATTACCATCATCCCATTGGGGAGGTTTTTAGCCTCGCCCTGCCCGCAAAATTGCGCCAGGGAAATGATATCGACGAACAAAAACAGTGGGCCTGGTTCACCACTGAAAAAGGCGCTCTTATTAATGAGACAACACTAAAACGCGCTAAAAAACAGCAAGAGACCCTGGAACTACTACGCCAACACCCCAATGGTTTATCCGTCGCCACGCTCAAAGGCTTGAATGTCAGCCTCAACACCCTTAAAGCGCTGGAGAAAAAACAACTGGCAGAAAAAAAAACCGTAGAGCTTGTTCACCACGAAAGCCGGGGGCTGCTAAAGGAACCAGAGTTAGCCCTTTCAGAGGAACAAAGCAGTGCGGTCTCACAAATCCTAAAGGCGGCACCAGCAAGCACTACACTTCTGTACGGCGTTACCGGTAGCGGCAAAACCGAAGTTTATCTGCAGCTCATTCACCAAACCCTGAAGGAGCACAAACAGGCGCTTGTGCTGGTACCAGAAATTGGCCTCACCCCCCAAACTCTGAGCCGTTTCGAACGCCGTTTCAATACACCCATTTGCCTTATTCATTCAGGATTAAACGAAAGCGAGCGCATGCAGAGCTGGCGCCTGGCACAGAAAGGGGAAGCAAAAATTATCATTGGCACCCGCTCCGCCATATTCACCCCAATGCTGGCACCGGGTCTTATTATTGTCGATGAAGAGCACGACCTTTCTTACAAACAACAGGACGGCCTGCGTTACTCCGCTCGCGACCTGGCGGTGGTGCGAGGAAATATGGACGAAATACCCGTTATCCTGGGTTCTGCCACACCGGCATTGGAAAGCATGTACAACGTTCAGCGCCAGCGTTACCAACTTGCCGAGCTCACGCAGCGCGCCAACCAGGCAAAAGCACCCACATTTCAATTGCTGGACATTCGCCAGCAGCCGCTGAACCACGGCCTGAGCGAAGTCCTGGTTGAGCAGATCAAAAACCATCTCGACCGACACAACCAGGTACTGATATTTATCAACCGCCGCGGTTTTGCTCCCGTGCTGCTTTGCCAGCAATGTGGATGGACAGCCCAATGCGCCCAGTGTGAAACCCGCTACACCCTGCATAAGCAACCACCTCATCTACACTGCCATCATTGCAACAGCATCAAAGCCATTCCTCGGCAATGTGGCAGCTGCGGCAACACTGACCTCCGCCCGGTAGGAGCAGGCACTGAACGTGTTGAAGATGGCCTGAAATCACTTTTTCCCGACACACATCTTATTCGCGTAGATAGAGATACCACTCAAAAAAAACACAGCTTTAAAGAGAAACTTGCCGCAATTCAGCAGGGTGAGCCGCTGCTTTTGCTGGGCACCCAAATGCTCGCCAAGGGGCACCACTTTCCCAATGTCACGCTGGTGGCAATTATCAATGCGGACAGTGGCTTCCTAAGTGCCGATTTTCGTGGCCCAGAACGAATGAGCCAGCTTATCATCCAGGTTGCCGGTCGCGCAGGTCGCGCAGAAAAGCAGGGGCACGTGATCCTGCAATCACACCAGCCCGACAACCCCGCATTGCAAAAGCTGCTCCACGATGGGTATAAGGGCCTTAGCGAGGAAATATTACAAGAGCGAATCGATGCTGAATTACCCCCCTTTACCCACGCCGCATTATTTCGCGCCGAAGCCCTTCACAACGAGCATTGCCATATTTTTCTGGAAGAAGTCGCTGAAATTCTGAGGACAAATAACCCCGATCAAAACCAGATCGAAATTCTCGGCCCCGTCCCCGCTCCGATGGAAAAACGCGCCGGCCGCTACCGTGCTCAACTTTTACTACAGAGCAAAGTCCGCCCACCCTTACACCAGCTTATCCAGCAAAATATGCCCCGGATTGACGAACTAAAAACAGGCCGAAAAGTTCGTTGGTCTTTGGATGTTGACCCGGCAGATTTTACCTAACCAGCGCCATAAGCCTTAAGGGCATCTCTAAAAATTAGAATTTTTATTCGAGAGCAAGGAAGCACCGCGCGGAAACCCGCACGACTCCATGGATGGAGGAGGTAGAGCGACGCAGGAGGCCAAAGCCGGGTGTACAAGAGCTACATGAGGAGTTGAGTACGGAGCTGACGCCGCTATCGGGTAAAAAGGCAATTTTTAGAGGTGTCCTTAACTACACGAGACTAGGTTTAACCCCCCCCCTTGGTATTCGTTTAAATTCACCTGGCAGGTGAATCTTCAAGAAAAAGCAAACTCATGCAAATACGAACCGTTATCATTTACATTCCTATTGCATTTTGCTTAAATGAATTTCTCTCAGCCCTTAAAACTCTGGAGCAAATTATGCCCCACCATATCAAACTGCTTATTATTTTTGCTTCCTCGCTGCTTTTACTTGGCAATACAGCTTTTGCGGAAAACAACAGGAGCAGACTGCTTGAAAAAGCCCGTTACAATGCCATCGCCAAGGTGCCCGGAAAACTCATTTCTTCGACTCAGAAACAAAAACTACTCGGCAAAGCTCTCTTTTTTGATGAAAACCTTTCCGAACCTGCCGGGCAATCCTGCGCTAGCTGCCACCATCCGGATTTCGCCTTTACCGATCCCAAACAAAACATCCCCGTTTCCGCCGGAGTCCACCCTGATCGTTTTGTTTCGCGTAACTCCCCAACGGTTATGTATGCGCGCTTCACGCCGCCCTTACATTTTGACGAAGACGAAGGGCTTTGGTTAGGTGGCGTATTTTTGGACGGCCGCGCCGCTACCCTCGAAGAACAGGCCAAACTTCCCTTTCTCGGCGCTGTGGAAATGGCCAACCCTGATGCCGCAACGGTGGTGAATAAAGTTCGCAATGCCGCCTACGCCCCTCTATTTAAAGCACTCTATGGCCAGGATATTTTTGATACCAGCGATGCGGCGTTTGACAACATAGCCAAAGCCATCGCCGCCTTTGAACGCACACGGCAGTTCAGCCCCTTTAGCTCAAAATACGATGCCTACCTTGCGGGGCGTGCCACGCTATCTCAACAAGAACAGCTAGGGCTCGAAATATTTGAAGCGGAGAACAAAGGCAATTGTGCCGCCTGCCACCCCTCTCAGCCCGGAGAAAACGGCCAGCCACCACTTTTTACCGACTTCTCTTATGACAACCTCGGCATCGCTAAGAACAGCGACAACCCCTTCCTCAGTCAGGATTCAGCATTCAATCCAGACGGGGAAGATTTTGTAGATATTGGCTTAGGCGCAACAGTTCAAGATGCCGCAGAAAACGGCAAATTCCGTGTGCCGACTTTAAGAAATGTGGCTCTAACCGCCCCTTATACGCACAACGGTTTATTCACAACATTAAAAGAAGTGGTGGAGTTTTATAATACGCGGGATAGCGACACGCGCTGGGGTCAGCCGGAAGTTCCGAAAACCATGAATCACGACGAGCTTGGTGATCTACAACTTAGCGAAGTAGAAATAGATGCACTAGTGGCATTTTTGGAAACGCTGACAGACGGATATGCGCGAAAAATCATGCGTTAACAGCCCCTATGTTTTCATTCTTTCTTTTATGAGTTGAGTTAACGCCTGAATTTTTACCGTGCGATGAACATCCCTATGGGTAACTAACCACAGGTCGGTTTGCCACTCAGGCACGGGCTCCGTCAGCGGTATAAGCATTTCGTGCTGTGTTGCAGCCGTAATATGAAAGGGAAGAATACCCATTCCCGCCCGAGCTGCTTCCACCATGGAAATAAAATCCGATGCTCGGTAATAGATCTGCCCTGGAGGAACTTCCGTTTCCAGCCAATTCATAAAGGGCACATGCAGGAGCGGTTTCTGCGTGGAGATAAAACGATGCCCTTGCGTATCCTGTAAAGATTTTAGCGGGCCAAAACGTTTGATGTACTCTCGTGAGGCAAAAAGGGAGGCCTCATTACAGCGCAAGTGCTGAACGATATAGTCAGGGTGATCCGGCTTGGCGCCGGGCCTGATACATACATGCGCTTCACCGTATTCGGGCTTAAATAAGCGCGCATCCACCACGTACTCAACGCGAATCTCTGGGTGAGTCGACTGAAACTCCGCCAGCACGGCCATTATTTCCCGGCCCAACGAGTCAACGCTGGTGACAATCACTTTGCCGCTTAGCTGCTCATCCGCCCCGGCCAACTGCCCCATCAAAGCATCGAAGGAATGCTGAGTTTGCTCAGCCACTTGCAGCAATAAGCGCCCTGCTTCGGTGGGTGTATAACCGCGCGCATGGCGCTGAAAGAGGCGGGTATTCAAGCGTTGCTCTAGGGCATCGATGCGACGCAATACTGTTGAATGGTGCACATTCAACACCTCGGCGGCTGCACTCAGGGTGCCAAGCGATGCGACCTGGTAGGCGAAATGGATATCACTCCAATGGCCACTTTGATTATTCTGTGTTCTTTTCTGTGCGCTCATGCACAAAAGCTTTGCATTTATTCTGTTGTTGTTCAAGCCGTTTTCGCCGAGACTTAATCTCAGTTCACCGTCCTCATCTGATTTACATGGAGCAACAAATGACTAACAGCGCAAAAATTTTGGCATTTTCTGGCAGTTTACGTAAACAGTCTTGGAATCACTCGTTGGTTTCTCTGGCGGCAAAAGCAGCTGAAGATGCCGGGGCAGAAGTGGAAGTAATTCGCTTGCAAGACTTCCAACTACCCATTTTTAATGAAGATACTGAAGCAGAACTTCAGGCACACCCAGCACTAAGCGCCTTAAGAGAAAAGCTTTCATCCTGCAAGGGCCTATTAATCGCCAGCCCCGAATACAATGGTTCTTTATCGGCGGTTTTAAAAAATACTCTGGATTGGCTATCTCGCCCCGGTGCAGAAGGCGAGTACGAGCCTGCATTCACCAACAAAGTCGTCGCGATTATAAGCGCCTCCCCCGCAGACTCTGGCGGCATACGCGGCGTAAAACATAGTCGCGAGGTGCTCGGCAACCTCGGTTGCAGCGTCATTCCCGAACAAGTGACCGTTGGCGCGGCCTACCAAGCCTTTAACGAAGATGGTCAGCTCGTTGATGCAAACCAAGCGAATGAAGTCCGTAGCCTTGCCCAAAGCCTTGTAGAGTCCATAACTCTCTGATCAATCATTTGAGCAGAGAATTAGTGGGCGCCTCAACAGATTCTGCGGGCTGGCTGTTTTCTTCAAATAAATCCGACAGATGAAATTGCAGCTGATACAGGTGCTGGTAAAGCCCTTCTTCCGCCAGCAAGTGTTGATGCTGGCCACGCTGTACTATTTCACCCTGATGCATCACCACTATTTGGTCAGCATGCGTGATGGTGGAAAGGCGGTGAGCAATGGCGATCACCGTCATCTCACCATGCAGTTTCGAAATGGCCTGCTGCACTTTTAACTCACTGGCGGAATCCACATTGGCGGTTGCTTCGTCCAGAATTAATAAGGCGGGTTTTCCCGCCAGTGCTCTGGCCAAACTGATTAACTGGCGCTGTCCGGCTGAAAGGTTTGCGCCACGCTCTGCCAGTTCACTGTGATATTTTTCTGGCAAGGTTTCGATAAACTCATTAATGCCAGCCATAGACGCAGCCCAGCGTAAACGCTGCTCACCGAGACCTCGCCCCATATCTATATTATCGGCAATACTGCCACGAAATAAAAAACTCTCCTGCTGCACCATGGCAAAATTGCTACGAATTTCCTGTTGCGGATAATCTTGGAATTTATTTTCTGCTAGATGTATTTCACCAGAGCCCGGTTGGTAAAATCGCATTAATAGATTCGCGATGGTACTTTTACCACTACCAGAATGCCCCACAATACCGGTAAAACTACCGGCGGGCACAGCAAAGGAGATATTCTTCAATACATCTTTTTTCTGATCATAACTGAAATTTACCTGATTAAATTCCAGAGCGCCTTGTTGGAATTTAAGCTTCACATTTCCTTGCTCTATCTCTGCCTCTTGATCCAGCCACTGAAATACTCGCCCCGCAGAAACGGTGGATTGCTGAAATAAATTTAGCCTTTGCGTCATCTCAATCAAAGGTTCAGTAAATTGACCCAGATAATTTAAAAAAGCGTAAAGCACGCCTACCTCAATACCCAGATTTTGATGATTTAAACCAAAATAATAAAGCAAACCTGCCAAGGTAAGCAGGTAAAGAAAATCCACCATGGGGCGCAGCAACAGCGCATCCATCTGCATGGTTTTTTTTCGCGCTAAAAAATGTGCGCTTGATAAGGTATGAAAACGCTGAGCAAAGTCTCTTTCTTTATTGAATAATTGCGCCACCCTGACACCTTGAATACTCTCGTTTAATGAGGCATTAATTTGTGCCAGCAACTCCCGCGCGTGATGAAATATCGGCGTACTTAAACGGCGATATAAAATCATTACGGCAATAACAAATGGCAGAAACAACAAACAGATCAGCATTAAACGCCAGTTCATTATGGCCATCATAATAAAGATGCCAATAATCCTGATGGTGTTTTTTAAGTACACCCCTAACACACCAACAAAGAGGTCTTTTACGGCTTCGGTGTCATTGGTCACACGGGAAATCAATGAGCCCACCGGCACATGGTCAAAGCGCTTAAGAGGCATTCTTAGTAAGTGAGAGAAAATATTTTCACGCAAACGTAGAACCACTGCTTGGGCAATACGGTTCAAACGCAGTGATTCTTGATAACCCAACCAGGCGGCAATCACATTCGCCAGACTATACAAAATGGCAAGACTAAAAATCGGCAATAAACTCCAGTTTCCCGGCACTAAATAATCATCAATAAATATTTTAATCAAATAAGGCCCAGCGACACCCGCGCCCGTCGCTACCATTAAAAGCAGTACGGTAATAAGCACCAAGCGCTTATCATCAAGGGCATATGACAATAAGCGACGAATAACATCACGGGTAAGCATCAACGCCCCTCCGCCACGGCTTGCTCTATTTGTTGGTAGCGATAAGCTTCTGCATACCAGCCATTTTGCACCATCAACTGCGCATGCTCTCCCCGCTCTAGCGCCTGACCTTGGCGCAGCACTACTATTTCATCGGCATGCTCCACCGCCGTTAAACGATGACATACAATAATCATCGCCCTGTCACCCCGCTGCGCACGTAAGTGCTGAAGTATTTTCTGTTCCGTGGCCACATCCACGGCAGACAAGGCATCGTCAAGCACCAGCACCGGCGCGTCTTTTAATAAAGCGCGCGCAATGGAAAGCCGTTGTTTTTGCCCGCCAGACAATGTCACGCCCCGCTCACCCACTTCCGTGTTATAGGCATCAGGGAAAGTCATAATGTCCTCATGCAAGACAGCCAGTTTCGCGGCCTGCTTTACCTCTTCATCACTCGCGTCGGCCTTACCCAGGCGAATATTTTCTGCGATGCTGGTGGAAAATAGAAATGGCTCTTGGGGCACAACGGCAAAATGCTGGTGTAAATCCTCCAGAGAATAATCGTGTAAACAAAAACCACCCAGTTGAATATTGACCCCTTCCGATTCGTAAAATCGCAACAGCAATTGCAAAAAAGTGGATTTTCCCGAACCCGTGGGACCAACAATAGCCAGCATCTGTTTTGGGCGAAGTTCGCCGCTAAAATCAGACAGCACATTTTTCTCAGTATCGGGGTAACGGAAATTTTCAATCTGCCAACGAATATCGGCATCGCGCTTTAAAGGCTTTTCACCGCAATTTTCAATTTCTGAGGGGGCTTGCAATACCTCCTGTATGCGCTGATAAGAAACCGTGCCCCGCTTAAGTAGATTTAACAGCCAGCCATAGGCAAACATGGGCCAAATCAACTGCCCTAAATACAAAGTAAAGCGGGTTAATTCGCCCACGGTAAATTGTTCCAGATGAATCAACCACGCACCGCCACCCACCGCCAATAAAAATGACGCGCCCATGGTAATGATAATCACCGGCTCGTATTTCGCCTCCGCACCCGCTACCGCCATATTCGCATCACTGGCAGCAATCGCATCCCTGGAAAAATCTTCTTCTGCGCGTTTTTCTATACCAAAAGCTTTAATTAATCGCAGGCCGCTAATATGCTCCTGCACTTGATCGTTCAATTGACCAAAGCGCCCTTGTGCCAGCACAAAGGCATCATGCAACTGGCTATTGACCCTCCAAAACCCATAAGCCATGAAGGGCCAGGGTAATAGAGCGATCAGGGTTAAACGCCAATCGACCAGCAAAAACAACACCCCCACCACAATAATGCCGGTAAGCAGCCCATCAAACAGCGCCAACACCGCCTCGCCTGCAGACATCTCCACCGCCATCACATCGTTGGTAGCGCGAGCCATTAAATCGCCGGTATGATGTTTGCGGAAATAATCGGGTTGCTGGTAAATCAAGCGATCATGGAGTTGCTGGCGCAGCAATGCGCCCAGCTGATATGACGCACTGTATAAACTTAAGCGCCAGAAATACCGCAAGACGTAGATGCATAAACCCGTCACAGCGATACTGCCTACTAGGGATAGCAGTCGTGATGAATTAAGAGTTCCCGCCAGGGCTTCATCCACCAAGGTGCCGGTAATCCAGGGCGGCAGCAAATTAAGAAAAGCCACCGCCGTTAACATCAGCATGGCGCTGATGTAACGCCAGCGCTGTTGTTTAAAGTACCAGCTTAGTTCGCGTAATAATTGCATCGTGGGATCATGAAGTTATAAGACTTGCCTGTTAGCCTCACCGAGCTTAGCATAGCTAGGGCGGCCCTGAATAATTCATGAACTCGCATCTTGCACCCGAATTAATCAGCCCTTTGAACAAGCGGCCTTGCCATCAATCATTCACTCTCACTAGGCTCAGCAACACACTCCATGCTTTCTACACCTCTTCTGCACAAACCGATAATCTACGGTAGCGATATGGCCAACTGGGGCTTTTGGGGGCTGACCATATTGCACCTCATTCCCGCCTTGGTGGCGCTTATTTCCGGCATTTTGGCATTAACTTCCCCCAAGGGCCGAGAAAAGCATATTCAGTGGGGAATGGTTTTTATCTGGATGATGATTGCCACTGCTGTCAGTGGCATTGTGCTAGATGTCATCCGTCTGAGCTTTTTTGTGGAAGAGAACCACCAAAAGTATACCGACTTTGGAATGCCCAGCACCTACCCAGCACGTATTGCATTCTTATATGCCGCCACATGCGTCATATACCTTGCTAAATTTGCCAGTCATCCCCTTAACTTGAGCCGTGAAACTCGGCCTGAGATCCAAAATAAACAGCGCTGGATTCCGGCAAGTTTTGTCTTTATTGGCCTAGCTTTAAGCGGGTTAATATTTCAATACTACAACCCTTGGACGGGGGCTCTGTGGATGATTTGGAGCTTTATCATTGTCGTCTTTATCACGGGGTTTTTACCTGTTTTTAATTCGGGCTACGCGTATTTCGGCCTGCACCAACATCGTTTTATTATTCTTTTTCTAGCCGCATTTAGTTGGTGGGGAGCCTTACAGGGTTTCGGGCCAGCGCTGGTGATCGCAGTGGCGGGCGTGGATAATAGCGCGACGACTTACACAGGCAACTTACCCGGTGAGTTCAAGGCTAGTTTTTTTCTCTTTCTGCTCGCTTGGCTGCCCCCTTTTGTTGTGGCTGCTTATCTTATGCGTGTTTTTAAGCAAAGGGCTGAAAAGCTATCGTGTGATTAAGGGCAGTATTTTGTGACCTGATCCTGTAGCTTTTTATCATACGCTTTTCGCTGCTCATCGCTTAAATATGTGCGTTCGCCATTGGGTGCTTCGCGAAAAATACCACTATACCTTTTATTGTGTTTGACACGACTCTTTGCACGCTGACACCTCAGTTCTTTTTGTTTTTTCCGCTCTCTCTTTTTTGCTTTTTCTTCTTCGCGTTTTTTAGACGCTTGCTCCATATCGCGCAGCAGGTCCGCTTGGCGTGCTTTACGCCTTTGTACCACTTGGTCGGAATTTCCCTTTGGGTTTTTTTCTTTGATCGTAAGAGATTTGACCTTTAGTTCTGCCTGATTTTCTGGCGGAGTATCGCCAAAGTGCAGCCGTCCATTTTCATCCTTCCAAGAATAGACCTGGGAATAAGCGAGTGTTGCGAGACTAAACAAGAGTAGTGAGGAGATGAATGTTTTGGCTTGTGTCAAAAGAAGAGACTGATTTTTACGCATAAACAAATGACGCCGAATCTGAATCATAGATGTTAAAACTATAGCCCAATTCAGACATGCCTGTTATTGCCGTGATGGTACGTACTAACTTAAGCTTTTAAGTTCATATTTTTGAAAATATCACCTACAAATCACGGATGGTAAGACAAGGTTGGGGAGGACTGTATGAATGCAGAGGGTACGGCTCCAAGGATGGAGCCGGTAGGGCCGAGTCGGGAACAGAGGCCGAGAGCGACGCATGAAGCGGTTGCCTAGAACAAAGTGAGACCCAACAATTTTAAAATATGCATTATTGCTTTAATTTTTTGCGTTACAGAATTAAATATGACGCCACTCCTTAACGTATGCGCCATCTCTAAGGGTATAATGTTGGGTTTCACTTCGTTCTCGGCAACCCCTCCATGCGTTGCTCTACCTCCTGCATCCATGCAGTCGTACCCAACCTACGCAACTACACTAATAAGAGACTGATTGATAAAGGATTTCGTCCATTCTATTTACTTTCAAGCCACAAACTGTTTGATGTGATTAAGCACCCATTCTGGCGCATCGATGGCAAGGTCATGCCCCGCTTCGCGGTGGGTTTCCAAGCGGGCACCGAGATAGGCGGCAATCTGTGAGGAGCTCTGTGGGTTTACGATACGATCCTTTTCGCTGTTTAAAATCAAACATGGCGTATCGAAGTGCTGAATTCTGAACGCCCGAGCGGCTGCCAGTTGCCTCAAAAAGGTGGCTCGATGAATAGCCCCAGTTTCGGAAATTTTAATCCAGGACTGTATAAGCGTTTCGTCCTTATTTTTTAGATTCGAGGTAAGGGCCAATATACGCTCTTCTCTCAATGCATCATCAGTGGTGATAAAACAACGCAAAAATACTGGCAGGGCTTCGGGGCGCAAACGATGCCAGAAGGGGGAAAGATTGGAACTGGGGTTTATTAATACGACCTTACTAAATGCTTTGGGGGCTGCTGCACACCACTCGGCTGCCACCATTCCACCCAGAGACAAACCCACAATCACCCACTCCCCCTCTGCCAAATCTGAAGAAAGCTTCGCGCTGAGAAACGCCACATTTTCCTTTATGGTAAGTGGCGTTAACGCATGACTTTCTTGCCCCAAGCCCGGTAGGTCTGGCGTTAATACTTTGCTTTCAGGAAAGCGCTGCTGAAGCTGTTCTTTAAAAGCACCCCAGTGTTCGGCGTGTCGAATTAGTCCGCGCAGTAAAATAAAATTCACTTATCACTCTCCCAAAGTTTGTAGTTCACACAGGCATGAAGCAAAAAATCAAACAGGTGATAGTGTCGCCGCATGGTTCGCTCGTAGCGATGGCGTTTGACGGGGTTAAACATGCCGCCTTTGCCAAAAATCTGTGTCGGATTTTTTTTGACCCAGCGCCACGAACCAAGCTCTAGCGTTAGAGGGATAAGCGTAGGGGCCTTACACTGACTATGTCGCCTTTGGTTCTCCAAGGTTATAAAGTCCCACAAATCACCATGAATGCCGTAGCTATCTGTTTGGGATTCAGTTTTGTAAACATGATAGGGAAAGGTTTCGGTAAACGTGCGGTACATACGTTCAAACTGCGGATAATCGGGGAAATCCTCGCTATTGCATCCATAGGGATACCAGAGGCGGTCATGTAAACCAAAGCCCGAATGCACATCAAGGCTGAGTAGAAAAGGAGACTGGTCAATATAATGTTCACAAAACTGGTTTAGAGCCACAGCTTCGGGCTCCATATCCTCCCCTTTGCGGCCTCGATACCAAGGTAAGCGGGAAGAAATGCGCTGACCTGAAACCGGGTAGTGAATATTCTCCTTCGCATCCTGTGGTGCATTACGCATCAAATCCACACCGTTCAAATTCGACCGGCGATGAAAAAACATTCCCGCCGGGTTAACAATGGGGATAGAGATAATAGTCACTTCATCTAACAAGGCTTGATAGGTACTATCCCATTTAAGCCGATTAATAAGGCCATATAGAAAAGCCAGAACAGCTTGGCTACCGACTTTTTCCAAACCGTGAATGCCGCCAAACAGGGCTAATACCGGCAAACCGGGAGTACCATTCCCTATTCTCAGCCCCCATATCGGGAATTCATTAATGCCTGACGTGACACTCTCTAACTTTTCCGCATGAATCAAATCAGGATTGTTTTTAATCAGCAGTTCAAGTTTTTCAAGCTCATAAAAACTCTTCATTCGGCAAAGGCCTTAGAAATTAGCTGTAATCAGGATAAATGCCCGCATTGGCTGAGCGCCAAACAATACTGAAACTCTATTTTGTATGATTGGTAAACGATCATAGAATAAAGCCGTGCTGGAGTGGAGGTAAAATCATCATATTTCACAAATAGTTCACATCCCCAAAGAACACCGTGGCCGCCCTCAAGCCAGTAAGTAAAACTCTGTGAGAGTGAAAACCCAAATACATCCTACTAACACTATTCGTATTTGGTCATGTTTTCTATGAGGCAAGCTACCCACCGTTTATCAAGCGCGGTAAAACCCTAGCGCTACATTCAGCTTATTACTATCGTTAACACGCGACTACTATTAGTTTTCATGGCTGCTTATTGCCACTTATTCAGCTTCCTGGCCAAAAGACTGCTACATTGCTATAAACTAGGTACTCGCTTAATAGGCTAAGAGGCATGCCTTATCGTAGATAAATTATTAAAAAATGGTGATATGTTACAAATATATATAGTAATTATTGCTCATAATAAAAGAAGCTGACATTTAATCATTGCATCAGACAAAGAACAGATCCCGCGGAGACAGAAAAGCTGGGGAGGCTCTGATAAAGTATGCATGTAGATCAAAAGGGTTTTATTATGAATAAGGGTTTAACTTCCACAGAAGATAATCCACTGCTTATTTCTGAACTCGTAGATGCCACCTCGGCCGTTGTGATACTTTACAACATAAATGCCGATAGAAAGGTGTTTCATGTTTCAGATAGCATTAGACAATTCGGATACGAACCCTCTGATTTCGTGGAACAAAAACTTCCCATGTCAGACTTAATTCACCATGAAAATTATACCAGTATAATCTCCATGGTGAATTAAGGCGAGTAGAATCTAATCAACAAAACTTTGTCGTACAGACCTTTAGAATTCTTGATGCCCAGAAACACGTCCATTGAATAAGCGGCTGGACCAGCCTTAATAATCAAGATACTAGCTTGGCATATAAATTTAAAAGCATTTTGCTTGATATTACGGCACATAAACTCAGCGAACAGCAATTTAAAATACAAGAGTCCGATTACCAACGTATTATTGCAAATGCAGGCCCAAATTATTTCTTTTACATTCACAATACCGAAGGAGTTTTCACCTATCTAAGCCCAACAGTTAAAGACATGCTGGGTTATACAGCGGATGAGTTCTTACTCCACTACGACACTTACCTGGCCGACCACCCCATTAACGATCTGACTGCGTTCCGAACAAACCAGGCTCTACGAGGCATCAAGCAGGCTCCTTACCAAATTGAGATTCGTCATAAAGAAGGCCACACTGCTCGGCTCCAGATTACCGAGGTTCCGGTTTACGATAGTCAACATCGTGTAACATCGGTCGTTGGCATTGCATTGCACACGACATCACCAAACTGATAAATCAACAACACCTGCTGCAAAGAAGCCAGCAACGGCTGAAAGCAATCCTTGATGGTTTAACTGATAGCGTCATTATTATTGATGAAAACAATAAAATTCAGAGTGTTAATAGAGCTGCCGAAAGGCTGTTTTCTTATAGTAGCGAAGAAGCGAGCAAGCTTCTGATTACCGAGCTGATTTATCAATTGAAAATAAATGGAAAACTCGTAAAGGCACCAAACTATCCGGGTAGTCTATTTGATATATGTGAAAAATTTACGCTCAGCAACAGCTCTCTTGAAGCAAGCGCCTACACAAAACATAAGGCACTACTTACCTTAAGGCTTAATATTTCAACACTTCCAGATAGCCATAATCAATATACCTCTCTTGCTCTGACATTACACAGGAAAAATCTCAGGAGCTACAGCTTCAAAGAGCTCAAAAAATGGATGCCCTAGGAAAAATGACAGGACGAATTTGCCACGATTTCAACAATATATTAGGCATTATATCCGGCTATGCGTCTTTATTGGAGTCTGGAGACAACATTGACCCTCAAGCTATAAGTTATATATCGCAAATCCGTAAAGCGAGTGAGCGTGGCCCACGCCTTAGTCGAAAACTTCTATCCTTTTCTGGCAGAAAAATTAGCGAATCTCAAACTATTTCTATTAATGAAGTACTGGAACAAGAGCAACAAATGCTATCTCGCGTTCTAACTCCTCTTATTCACATAGAAATGAATCTGGAAAATCAACTCTGGTCTGTATTTGTAAATTCCGGCGACCTTGAAGACGTCATCCTTAATATTTGCCTCAATGCAGGGCAGGCAATGCCCGATGGCGGCACCCTTGCCATCTCCACTCGAAACATCTCATTAAGCGAAGCGGAGGCTTTCACCCTTAATGTTGAAGCTGGCGACTATGTACTTCTACGCATTAAGGACTCAGGTTTAGGAATGGATGAAAACACCTTAAGTAAGGTGTTTGACCCCTTCTTTTCTACAAAAAAAGAGGGCACCGGGCTAGGCTTAAGTCAGGCATACAATTTTGTTAGACGCTCCGAAGGCGGGGTGAGCGTCACCTCAGAGATAGAAAAAGGTACCGAGTTTTTGCTTTATTTCCCCAAACACTCTCAAACCATAAGCCCTCTCCCTCAACTGGAGATGACCCATTCTACATCGCTCAATACTCAAACCGGCCATATTCTTGTGGTCGACGATGAGGCTGCCCTGAGGGATATCACAGCAAGGCGGTTATCCAAACACGGGCATGCCGTGTATGTCGCTAAAAATGGCATCGAGGCTTTGAAAGTTCTTGCCATAGAACCTGTTGAGTTAATTATTTCAGATATTGTCATGCCGGAAATGGATGGCTGGGAGCTTGCCAGGGAAGTTCAAAAAAGCTATCCGGAGGTAATCATTCAACTCGTCACCGGTTACGGAGAGGGATTTCAGCGTGATCATTGCGACCTCGGAAACGAACTACTCTCAACGGTACTCCACAAGCCCCTATCAGAAAAGGCTCTAACTGAGCGAGTCAAAAACCTGTTTTATATCAAGCACCTTAGCTTAAAAGTGGAACTCGCTATAACTGAAGATTAAAGATGCTCTGAAAAAAGTTCTGTTTTTACTGCCTTTTTATTTAGTGCAAATGAGTCAGTAAGATACTCGGATAGTTCAGATAGAAAACTAGCTATTATTTGCGGCGTTACGTGATCCATAACGACAATTTTCCACCACTGCGGGTTTTCATGGCAGTTTGGAACCAAGCGATATTTATGCGCAATCGATTCAGATATATAAGGCGAAGAAATTGTGACAATATTCATAAAGGATTCGCGAAAGTACTGGACTTGTAAGGCATCAAGCTCATCGCAAAGGCTATTTGTGCGCTCCCATATTTCATGACAAAACTCTATTCCTCCCTGCGAACCGTAGGCTCTGAGTATCATCCATACTGAAATAGCATTAGCACCAGAGCGACTACCGGACAAAGTGCAATCTTGCCCCTTTACATAGCTGGCACCTTCAGTGAGAACACCTTCTATAAATCCTTTTCTCGACAAGTAGATGTCCGTACCATAGGGCGCTTGCAGCATTTTATGCGCATCCAGAGTGAAAGAAACAATATGCGGATTAGAGAAATTCATTTTATTTTCGAAATTTATAAAAGGGTAGATAAATCCACCAAAGGCCGCATCGACGTGAATCATAAACTCCACCGGTTTGGATTTTAACAACTCCGTGATTTTGGTAATATCATCGACCGAACCATACATGGTAGAACCCATATTAAGCACAACGGCCAAAAATTTCACTCCGGCTTTTATTTCCTCGTCGATGGTTTTTGACAGATACGCAACATCCATCTTACGATTTTCCTTATCAACAGAGATTACTTCGTGATGGAGGTTTAATATTTCAGCAGATTTATCGATTGAATAATGTCTGTCTTCTGAGCTAATTATGCTAATTTCGTCGTGCAACTTTCGCGCACTCCCCCCTCCCAGATCTTGTAGAGCTAGCGCTTATCGTATTTTTATTGACCCAATAGTTTCGCAAAACCCACAGGGCCTGAATATTGGCTTACGTGCCACCCGCCGCCACGTAACCATCCCAGCTTTTCGGTGTCGCACCAAAAATTTCTTCGGCGCAAATACGCAATAAATCCCTTTCTATTTTATGTGTTCCTTCAAATACAGATTCCGAAAGACCGAAGGTGTGACAGCCAATGTGATTGGGATTCTCCCATAATGTTCGCCAAAAAACGGATGACTTAGATAGATCGTCCTTGGGGAAAACCTTCCTATCTAGAAATGATGCGGGATAACCCATTACAACATCATTTCCATAACGAACATTTTGAGATAAGGCCAGATAGACGTGTTTATTAATATCTTCCAGTGCAAGTGTTTCCCAATACATTTATTCGCTTCTCGCTCATTATAGGGATAAAGAGATAAGATACAGCGTTTAGTGTAGTTGGCATCATCGGTACACACTTTATTAATAGCGTTAGAATTACTGGCTACGCGAAACATTTACACTCTTCTTGCTACTTCGCGTCACTTATTTTTTATCGGATACCGGTAATTATTCTTTTACTATATAAATAACGACAACCTAGGCTTCGTCAATGGACGTCTAATGCCAAGTGTCGCTCAAACATATAATAATGACCTCGATTTTCGAAAAACACAGGAGTATGATTTTTAGAGTTTCGCCCAAGGTACAAAAAGTGTGACAAAAAACGCCGCTCGTGACGCACTGTTACAACTTATCCAACACGGGGGTTGTATGCCTTAGGTCTAAACAGTCATTCATACTGATTCTAAAATTCCTTGATTTTAAAAAATAATAATAAAACGAGGTAATAGTTATGGAAAACACCCCTGTTAATTCCGGCTCGCTCGCGCCCTATCAAATTATTGACCTGTGCTCAATGAATGGGGCGCTGTGTGGCAAATGGCTCGCGGATCTCGGCGCAGATGTTATTAGAATAGACCCGCCCTATAGTCATACCGCCGACAACTCACCGCCCGATCAAACGCCAGAACCTGAACCTGAACACAGTCTCAGCTGGCGATTTATGAATATGGGCAAGCGCTCTGTGACTCTCGACCTACAAGCGGAATCTGGTCGCCACTTACTCAAATTACTCGCAAAACAATGCGATGCGCTGATTGAGTCATTCCCTACGGGGTGGATGGATGAACGAGGCATTGGCTTTAGTGCGCTTATAAAAGAAAACCCGCGACTTGTTTTTACATCCATTTCGCCATTTGGCCGAACCGGCCCCTATGCAAACTATTCGGGAAGCGATTTAGTCATATCCGCCCTGTCTGGAATGATGCATGTTACTGGCGACAAAGATCGCGCTCCGGTAAGAGTCTCCGTTCCACAAACCTACCTGCATGGCGCAGCTGAGGGAGGTGTCAATACGGCCATGGCCTTGTATCACGCCTCCAAAACCGGCCAGGGCCAGCACGTCGACGTTTCATCTCAGCTGGCTACGATTCGCGCATTGATGAATGCAACGCAATTTCCTGCCCTTGAGGGGCGA
Source organism: Gammaproteobacteria bacterium UBA3067 (assembly GCA_002366835.1). Classification (GTDB taxonomy): domain Bacteria; phylum Pseudomonadota; class Gammaproteobacteria; order Pseudomonadales; family UBA3067; genus UBA3067. The sequence continues at coordinate 920 of DFBZ01000159.1, read as the reverse complement.
AACCTGCAGAGAAGCGGCGCGCATATGGAAATGGGCCCTGCCAAGTGGAAAATGGTTTTCAAGGCAGAAGACGGGCACGTTTGTATTATGCTCGCCGGCGGAGCACTGGGAGGCGCGACAATTCAGGGCTTCTTGCAATGGGCCAGTGAAGACATGGAAATACCCGCAGAATTAACAGAAATTGACTGGAAAAAAATCGAGATTATGACGCTACTGTTTGATGCAGAAAAGCGGAAATCTCTCGATAAGGTGACTCAAGTCTTTAATAAGTTTTTTCCCTTGCACAGCAAACAAGAGCTCTATGAGCGGTCTTTAAAAGAACGCCTTTTACTGGCCCCCGTAAGCACCGTTGCCGACATTCGTGAAGATGCTCAACTCGAAGCCAGACAATACTTCACCCCCATAGAAGAAAAAAATGGTGACGTCGTCCATTACCCTGGCGCATGGGCAAAACTATCCAAAACGCCCCTCGATGTGAGTCGAAGAGCGCCGTTGACGGGTGAGCACAATGCCTCTGTTTATAAAGAAACACTGGGACTAAGCCAGCGCGAGTTACAAGAGTTAGACCACGCCGGCACTATTTAGGGAGACCTTTCAGGGGGAAAGACGATGAACAAGGACCGAATATTCGAAGGGCTAAAAGTGTGGGATATGTCTTGGGTGGGCGTCGGGCCGCTTACCGCTCGTTATCTTGCAGACAATGGCGCCACAGTGGTACGACTCGATTCCACCAACCACCCCGACCTGCTACGAACCGCCCCACCTTTTAAAGACGGCATACCTGGTTTTAACCGTTCGATGTTTTATGGTGATTACAATTGCTCTAAGCATGGGCTTGGACTGAAAGCGCCCATTAATCCGGGTTATTCAGGAATCACATTAAGCTATTCATAATACGCCCAACTTAACGGGAGATCATT
>DFBZ01000140.1 GCA_002366835.1 Gammaproteobacteria bacterium UBA3067 | reverse complement strand
ATGACAGGAACTTGTGAGATCCGAAGGTGCTCCCAAAGGAAATGGGTAGGGAAGCCAAGTAGAATACGAGGCCAACGAAGGCACCCCGGAAGTCGGATCAGCTCATAGTAGTCTGAGAGCGGGAAAGCCGTTTACATGGCGCCAAAAGTAGGTGCTTTAGGCAAAGGGGTTGACGGTTATATTTTGTTTGTAGTGGATACATGTGCCGGACACGTAGGGCTGGATTACGCATGAAAACTAAAGTACAAGCAGTTGCATTCAGGTGGGCCTGAAGCTGAACATTGTTAGTATCGAAGGAAGGGAATGGAGATGTAATGGTTTTGGTTTCGCACTATGGGCTACCTGCACGAGTAATTATATAACTGAGGAGCCGGATGCGGTAATTCTGCACGTCCGGATCTGTGTGGGGGCACCTCGGTAACGGGGTGTTCTACCACGACGATTGAAAAACAATAATAGAAAAGGAATACTTTGAATGAAAAATATATTATTAATTGGAATTGCGACTATTCTTGCTATTTCTCTAATTGGCTGCAGCAACCAAAAAACAAGGTCTAATAGTAGTGTTGTAGATTATTTGTATCCAGCTAGTACAGATAAAATCATAAAGCCATCTATACCCACCTTAAATCTTCCGCTTAAAGTAGGCATAGCATTTGTACCTGATGCAGGTACTGAAAAAAAGGGAGGGAATTGGTGGACAGGTGTAACAGGAAGCGGCTCAGCGTTAACTGCAGCTACTAAAACAGATTTACTTGATAAGGTCGCTAGTAACTTTAGAGAGCTCGGTTTTGTTAGTGATATTGAAGTTATACCTACTGAGTACTTAACACATGGAGGCAGTTTCAATAATCTTGAGCAGATACAAACCATGTACGGTATTGATGTAATCGCACTGGTTTCATATGATCAGGTACAGTTTACAGATGAGGGATATCTTTCATTAACATATTGGACAGTCGTTGGTGCTTATGTGGTTTCGGGTGAAATAAATGATACAAGCACTATGTTAGACACAGTAGTTTATGATATTAAAAGTAAAAAAATGCTTTTTCGCGCCCCTGGTACTAGCTTTGTAAAAGGCAGCGCAACACCTGTGAATCTTAGCGAAGAACTTAGAGCCGATAGTATAAAAGGTTTTAGTGCCGCGTCTAAGGAAATGTCAAAAAATCTACACTCACAACTTTCAAGATTTAAAGAAAAAATCAAAAAAAATCCAGAGCAAGTTAAAATTGTACATCGCGCAGGTTATTCAAGCGGTAGTGGTGGTTCCTTCAGCATATTCACTTTAGCAACATTATTACTTATAGCTATTATCAAAAATAATCTAACAGGTAGCTCAAGCAGACGTAAAAAACACGCCGCTTAGCAAGGCGTTAGTGCGACAAGCGAAGCTTGTCATAACTTGCAGGGTGAAAGTCCCTGTCGGGCAAGGCGTAGCCTGCCACCCGTATCGAGTCTTGCGCGTTGTGCGGAGTCTGAGATTAGTGAGTACTTTTCAGCGTGAGGACGCCATCAGGCGAACAATCATCGTGAAGCGTAGACAGAGAATTATATAGGCCATAGGGGGTACCGTGCTCCTGAAGTGTTGGTATTGCTCCGAAAATAGCGAGTCTCAGTTGACCAGACTTATAACGCAGTCGAAGTCCAAGCAAAGCAACCGAACTGGCAAGGTTGTGGCGAACTGGCGGAGTTATCAAACCGTGGCATGTATAAAGAGTTATGACAGGAACTTGTGAGATCCGAAGGTGCTCCCAAAGGAAATGGGTAGGGAAGCCAAGTAGAATACGAGGCCAACGAAGGCACCCCGGAAGTCGGATCAGCTCATAGTAGTCTGAGAGCGGGAAAGCCGTTTACATGGCGCCAAAAGTAGGTGCTTTAGGCAAAGGGGTTGACGGTTATATTTTGTTTGTAGTGGATACATGTGCCGGACACGTAGGGCTGGATTACGCATGAAAACTAAAGTACAAGCAGCTGCATTCAGGTGGGCCTGAAGCTGAATATTGTTAGTATCGAAGGAAGGGGATGAAGATGCAATGGTTTTGGTTTCGCACTATAGGCTACCTGCACGAGTAATTATATAACTGAGGAGCCGGATGCGGTAATTCCGCACGTCCGGATCTGTGCGGGGGCACCTCGGTAACGGGGTGTTCTACCACGACTGTGAGGTGACAATGAAATCACTAGAGCTTGCCAGAAAATATTTGAAGGTGCTCTTCGAAACATAGGGGTTTGATGAGCCATACGATTTATTTGCAGGCAATCTTGATTCCCAAGGGCCTTTTTTACAAAGTGTACAGCCAAGGAGTATATTGACTCTCTAAAGGAGTCTCCGTGGAATAGCTGCAACTATTTTGGTTCTCAGAAGGTAAGATTTCTAAAATAAGGCTTATATTTGATGCGGCAGAAATCACATAACGAACAATACCGTAATCTGCAATAAAGCTCTCTTTGAGAGGAGTCGATATGAGTACGTCAGATAAATTTTGGGACAGTAAGGCTGAAGGGTACGCAAAAAGCCCTATTTCTGATGAAGAAAATTATCAGAAGAAGCTCAACGAGACACAGGCTGCTTTTTCTCCAGGCATGCGGGTTTTAGAGTTTGGCTGCGGAACAGGTACAACTGCTATTTATCACGCGCCACATGTTCTTCATATTGATGCGATCGACATTTCGCAAAACATGATTGAGATTGGTCGCAAGAAAGCGAGAGAGTCAAATATTGATAACATTGCATTCTCTCGTGGTACTTTGACTGAGTTCAATGCAGATACTGCTAGTCTCGATGCTGTTTTAGGTTTAAATGTTATTCATTTGATACCAAATAGGCAGTCTGTTCTCACTGAGGTAGCTAGAATTCTTAAACCTGGTGGGGTTTTCATTAGCAGTACTGGTTGTTTGGGCAGTTCGTACTTCCGTTTTATTAAACTGTTCGTACCTCTAGGGAAGCTTCTGGGGCTTATGCCTGATGTATTTGTATTAACAGAATCCGAGTTGGCCAATGAAATTACAAATGCTGGCTTTGAAATTGAGAGTCAGTGGCACCACGGAATGAAAGACATCAGTGTTTTCATCATTGCGCGTAAAATATAGACTAGGGGCGCACTTGGGGACATGCATGAAAATATGGCAACGATATTAGGAGCCCCACTTTATTTAGCCCTTCGCGTACTCGGCAGTGATTCTATCAAATGAATCAGAGTAATTGATATTATGCTTCGAGTAGCAAGAAGAAAAGAAGGCGCTTCAAGGATATGTTGGGCGATCTGAGTGGTGCGAAAATGTCGGTTGGCAGCGACAGGGAGGATGTGTAACTTTTTGTAAGCAGTGCCGTGGCCCGCCGAGGTACACCCGCAGTGCTTGGAACAGGTTTAGAAAAAGGAGTTCCTTCAATGAAGCCTGTTTCACTGGCTTTGCACAACACCTCAATGAAGCGGAAATCGCAAACACCCTTCGGATGAAAGATTTCCGCAAGACAGGTTTAATCTCCTTTTTGGGTTATGCGATTCCACTTGTCTGTAAACGTTAGCCATCAAAAAAATCATAGGTAGCATCAATGGTTCCAAGTAAAAAAGAGCAGATATGTAGTTTGTTGAAGAGCATTGAGAGTGGTGATCCCGCATCCATATCAGTCGTTAACGAAGAAAAATATATTCAGCATAATCCCCAAACTCATGAAGGTAGCGAAGGGTTAGCGGAACTATTTAAGCGTTTATCAAAAACATCGCCACGCGTGAATATTGTACGCGCCTTTGAGGATGGTGATTTTGTGTTTGCTCATACTGAATATGACTTCTCATTACGGAATGTAGGATTTGAAATATTTCGATTCGAAGATGGTCAAGCAGTTGAGCATTGGGACAATATTCAAAGAAGGCAAGAGCCCAATATCTCTGGCAACAGCATGGTTGACGGTGAAACAGAAGTGAAGGATCAAGAAAACACCGAAAGTAATCGAATATTGATCCAATCATTTGTTGAGGACGTACTTATTAGTGGTTGCGTTGAAAAGCTGGACAACTACATAAACGCCGAACAGTATATGGAGCATAGTCCCCGCTTTGGAAATGATCTGGACAAGCTGAGTGCTGCACTATCAAAATCTAATGCCGATGGTTCAATTTCAATCAATTATGAGAAATCTCACCGATTTCTAGCGGATGGTAACTTTGTACTATCTGTGTGTGAAGGTAGTGCCAATCAAGTAGAATCTTCTTTCTTTGATCTCTATCGTTTAGATAGTGGGAAAATTGTTGAGCATTGGGATACGACGGAAGCAATTCCTTCTCGTGATAAATGGAAGAACAACAACGGAAAGTTTTAGCTCATGGGTTGCTCGAAATTGATGGCTAATGAACGCACTTGGGGACACCCACAAAAATATCACCCACGGGATAATTCCTTGTTTTGGCTTAGTTGTGAGGTTAACGGGAATTTTTGTTCGTGTATTTGTAAGAGTTAATAGGAATTAATTCTGCTTAATGACAAGTTATGCACAAGCGGGGTGAGATTTTGGATGACGATTCAGAGTGCCGTAAAAGAAAATGCTGCCGATCTTGCGTATCTCCTCAATCTGGCGGGTGAAGGCATCCCAAAATACCTATGGAATGAAATGACAGTGGATGGCCAAGACCCGATGGAGGTGGGTCGTACACGAGCTGAAAGGGAGGAAGGTGGGTTTAGTTACACAAATGCGAGAGTAAGCGTGGAAGCCGGTAAAGTGCAGGGCATGATTGTCTCATATCAACAGCCAGATCCGTATTCTGTAGAAGACATTGATGAATACCCAGAGGTTGTTAAACCACTAGTACTCCTGGAAGCGAAAGCTCCAGGAAGTTGGTATATAAATGCCATTGCTACTCTTGAAGAGTTTCAAGGCAGGGGTGTTGCTCAAAAACTACTAAACGAAGCGGAAGAGCTGGCAGCTTCTGCCGACATCTCTGAAATGAGCCTTATAGTTGCATCTGAGAATGATCGTGCAAGAAGCCTCTATGAATACATCGGTTACAAATTTGTATCATCATTGCCGGTGGTTGGCTATCCCGGCTGTCTACATGGTGGTGATTGGGTGCTGATGGTTAAGGAGTTGGGCAGTGCATAACGATCAGCACAGAGTTGAAAAAGCTCCCACCAACTCTTGGGAGCACTTGGGGATATCAACGAAAATATAGCAACGATATTAGGAGTTCCGTTTTATTTAACCCTTAGCACACTCAGCAATAATTTTATGGGTGTTCCGTAGTAGCACCGTAGTAGCAGTTATTCATTAAGTTATCAGCTGATTACTGGATTCCAGCTGGCACACCCATGACTGTGGTGTGATCCTTGTACCCAAAATGAACTTTATTATTCTTTTTTGTCCAGCGCGCATCCGTATCCTTCTGTGACCCTACATTAGAATTATTAGTAAATTTATCGGGGATTTCGCCTTCCTTTATCTGTCTATTTTCTTCCTTATTGTTACGCTGCTTTGGCACATCAACGAAGCTGGCATCGACAATTTGTCCTCTTTGGGCTTTATATCCTTGTTCATTAAGCTGATCGCTAAAATCGTAAAGTAGCTCTTTCATTATATCGAATTTCACAAGCTACTCTCTAAACAAGCAAATTGTCTTAGCATTTGGAATACGGTCAGAGGTGGTAATGCCGAAAAATCGACAAAAAAATACCGATCTCTAATTTGATATTCGGTTTGATCATCTGATACGTCGTACAAATGTTGGAGTACAAATTCCTTGAACATCACTACTACATCGAAGGGTTTGGGGTCCGAATTCCTTTTTCGTTATTTTTTACGGATTTTTTTCAATGCATCTTGAAAAGACTCCCAGTCAACCGCCTTATTTAAACCAATTAGTGGATCTATTTCGTCTAATTTCTTGAAACGTTCATCTAATTGGAAGAAACTCGGCTGGCGCATGGCTATTTTCTCGTAGACTAAATTATGGCTGCCGTAATACCCTAAACCGCAAATTTTAGAGATGCCCACTATTAAGAAAAGGGCCGTAAGAAATAATAAATTTAAGAGGATATACAAATGATACCCACATACATTAAAAAATCGCTTGCCGCACTTGTGGCGGCGATAGTTGTGCCAGTCGTGGTACAGAATACCGCACTGGCCTATGAATCGCCGCTACACGTCTTCTCAATCAATGACGTCATGGGCGGATTTGACGGCAGCACCTTCGGACCCATCTCTGAAACGGGTGCAGCTACCCAGGATAGAAATATAATCTGTGACCTCGGCACTACAGCCTGTCCCGCCGACAGTCAACCCTATACCGACAAGTCGGGGGTGAAGCTGTATCCCACCGATAGCGAGTTCGGGTTTCATGTCGTTGACTTTCTTGGTGCGCAAGGGAAATTCAGGGATGGGGATTACAAGGAAGGTTTTGTTGGCAACATCGTGGACGACGGGGTTCAGATAGGTATCAAGATTTCCAATGCGCCAACCCTTAAATACAAGGTAAAGCCGCCACTGGGCACCTGGTGCCAGGGGCTCGGCGGGACATCGGTAAAATGCGAGACCGAGCATTACACCGTCATGGAACATGTACTCAGCTGCCATGAGACCATTCCCTATTCCTTCGCTGACCCGGTCAACGGAGAACAGGCTAAACTGTCAACGCCTCCAATCGAGGGCGTTGATCCCCTCACTTTCGATTGTATCAGTGCACCGCTGGATGACGTTGCCAAGGTACTGGTCGGCGGGCTTCCAGCTGACCGCTTAGTTGCCCCCACGCCTTGTGAATCAGGTACTCCTGGTGTGGATGAGGTTCCTGATGGCTGCCAGATGTTCCCCAATGACAAGACCGACACCCAGAACAATGTGGCCCTGAGTTCGGACTATTCGGTACAGCTGAAAGACGACGGCAAGCCGCTGTATGGCTGGGGTGGTCTTCACAAACGCCCCAATGACGTCCGTATGTATGCCAAGCTCGATTTGCCGGAAGAGTGGAAAGCCGAAGATGCCAATTTTGTCGTCACCCGTGCAGAGCTGGTGGTGAATCACTGGATCACCAACAACCCCAACGACCAGCTGCGTCCGGAAGACCTGGAAAATGAGGCTGCTACGGGACGCAAGCCCTCCTACCGGATCGAGGGCACCATAGGTGGAGCTGACGAAGTCTGGAGGTCGCTGATACCCTGCTACGAAGGTGATGGAGACCTTATCGATACAGAAGAGGGTGCCAACGATCCGACCTTTATCGGTGTCGGTACCTACTTGAGGAACATGCCCTTTGCGCTTGACCCGGCAGACGAGCACGGTACTGATCCGTCAGACCGCCCTTATGCGCTCTCTTCTGACCTGTATGGAGGTTTTACTAATGCCTTCTACACCACCATTAATCGTGATCCGTTTGAATGGTCCTACGATGCTGACCCGGATCCACTGGTTCAGGACTTTGTCGGCAGCGCATTCCCTGATGACTCGTTGGGAGAGCTGGTTTCTGGGCCACGCTGGAGACTGAAGCCCAACAAGTTCGGTCAGGACCTGCCGGGTCTGGAGATCCCGTTGATTGAATGTAGCCAGCCTCCGTTCAAGAGCGACAACATCAAGTATGCGGTGGGTACACCTGTAACCACGGTGATTAACCTGCTTGACTGGGATCAGTCCGAAGGTCCATCTCCACTGGCAACCAGCAAGGGCTGGGTTGATGTAAATGCAAATGAGTTTGTTACCGTGGCACGTGATGTCAATGGAACACCCATCACCAGTAATGGCCTGCCGATGAGCAGCGACTTTGACCTCGCTGTTTACGTCAAGGGTGATAGTAAATCCACGGCGGTGTATAACGCTCAGCTTATTATCGAGTATGAGGGTGAAGTACCGGTACCGTCTGAAGATTTCGACCTAGCATTGACCGAACTGGATGTGCCTGCCAAGGTCACAATCGGTGATGAAGTCGAAATAGAGGTTAAAGTGACCAATAATGGCCCTGCTGCTGCCTCGGGTACGGTTACCGTGACGGGTGTTTCCAACAGAGGTGATACAGTTGAATTCTCCGAAAGCTTCACCGACGTGGCAGATGGTGAGGAGTTCGAGGCCAAGTGGGAATTCGGCGCCCCTGGCACCAAACCTTCTACCATCAACTGGACAGCGACTGTGTCAACAGGCGGCGGTGATACTAACCCGGCCAATGATACCGCAACTGCCCAAACCAAGGTCCGCCGCAACTAAGCGAGACCACTAACTGGCCACGACGGGGGGAAGCTATGGCTTCCTCTTTTTTTATTAGTAAACCTTAACTGAGGAAATCCTGATTATTATCAAACAGGCCCTGAGATGGGTGATAAGAGAAAGACTAATGAGAAATAGCAAAATAATGTTAGTTGCTGCTGTAATCCTGTTACAGCTAACAGCTTCGTCGCAGGCGGATGAGAGTGTCAATGAGGTACCGGCAATCAAGCCGGTGACATATTCTGCACAAGCAGGTAAACCTGAAACAGAAGCACAGCAAGCAGACAGCAGCAAAACGAACAAAATAGCGGATCATGCTGGTGATAAGGCGCAGCAGGACAGGCAAGCTCAAGGCATGCCTGTGAGCAAGACCCCAGAAGATCAGAAAAATTTTAACTGGAGTAAACATATGCCAGCCGCCGCAACCCAACGGCAGGGTGAGGGGGTGGGTTATCCCGGTTATCGTGGCCAGGGAGGGACGGGTTACCCACAGCACAGGCAGTATGGCAATCCACCTCGCTATCCTCCAGCAGATCAGGCAACACAGTCATCACCAGCGAAAAATAATGCCATTACTGGTGAGGCAAATGGGTCATCGCCTGAGTACCAGACGGGCAAAGCAGAGCCACGACGGATAAGCACGGACAAGCGTAGAGCATTACTGCATGCGGCAGCATTCGGGGATTTTGCCAGTGTGAACAAGCTGCTCAAGCAGGGGGCGAACCCAAATGCCAGGGCAAATGACAGAACCGGCCGAAGCGCCGTGATTCTTGCCGCGGCAGCTGGCCATGTTGATGTCGTCGAGGCATTGCTTGAAAGCGGGGCCAAGGTGGATGAAAGGGACAAGACAGGCCATACCGCACTTAACTGGGCTGCGATGCGCCGTCGCACCCAGGTGGCAGAGATTCTGCTCAATAAGGGGGCCGATATCAATACGCAGGACAATAATGGCGTCTCGCCTATGCACTATGCAATAGGTACCCGCAATATCCCGATGCTCAAACTGCTTGTTGCCAACAATGCAAATCTGGAGGTCGAAGGCAGTGAAAATAAGATGACACCCTTGTTACTCGCGATCGAACTTGATGATATTGAACCACTGAACATACTGCTCAAAGAAGGTGTGAAGGTTAACACCAGCAATAGTGACAATTTCTCACCGCTAATGGCCGCTGCAGAAAAAGGTCAAAACCAAATTGTGCAAATGCTGCTTAGCCGCAATGCCGAGATCAATGCGCAGGACAATAGGCATTTAACAGTATTGATCTACGCGGCTGACAACATGCACATCGAGACCATGAAACTATTGCTGGCCGCAGGTGCTGATACAAATGCAAGAGATATCAAGGGAAGAACTGCAGTCATGCGTGCAGCGACTCAGGGATATGCTGAGGTGATTAGGATTCTATACGCCAATAGTGCCGATGTTAATGCTCGTGATTCGTATCAACGGACAGCACTGATGCTGGCGGCAGCAGCCGGTCAACAGGACGCCGCCAAGGTGCTGCTGGAAAGTGGTGCCGATAGTAATGCGAAGGATTACGATGGAATGACTGCGCTTATGGTGGCGGAGAGATTCGGTCATGCCAACGTAGTAAAAATGCTCAATAAATAGCTGTGAAGTCAGTAACCAGGGAGCATAACGCGGTCGGTACTATCGAAGAGTACCAACTAAAAATATAGACACCTACCAAAGCGGTCAGAGTACTAGATATTAACTCTTTGCCTGATATCCTTCTGGCCGCCTGTCCCCCTCCTCTTGCCAGAGATGAGGCACATCTGCCCGTTTATTTTTCTATTTGCTGCTTAAACCCCTCATCACCTAATGCCCAAACTTGGTTAATCGAATGGCGTATTTCTTCGGCTATATTGTCCGGTATTATCTCGTCAAATAGAGCGGTATATCGCTTTTGTATGGTCTTTTTTTTGGCAATCCCTGGTGGAAAAAATACGGTGTTTAAATAAATCCATTGGCTCGTCTGGCGCTGTGTATGGATAGCTAGACTGAGCACCCAGAAGGGATGCTTATGGTGCGTTATTACAGGCTTTATGCTTCGAGTAGCAAGAAGGATAGAGGGCGCTGCGGGGATATATTGGGCGATCTGAGTGGTGCGAAAATGTAGATTGGTAGCGATAGGGAGGATGTGTTACTTTTTTGCAATCAGTGCGGTGGCCCACTCCGGTACACGCATAGCGTCTGGAACAGGTTTAGAAAAGGAAATTCCTTAAATGAAGCCTGTGCCACTGGCTTTGTACAACATCTCTATGAAGCGGAAATTGCAAATACACTTCGGATGAAAGATTGCCGCAAGACAGGTTTAATCTCCTTTTTTGGGTTATGCGATTCCACTTTTCTGTAAACGTTAGCCATCATAAAAATCATAGGTAGCATCAATGGTTCCAAATAAAAAAGAACAGATATGTAGTTTGTTGAAGAGCATTGAGACTGGTGATCCCGCATCCATAATAGTCGTTAACGAAGAAAAATATATTCAACATAATCCCCAGACTCATGAAGGTAACGAAGGCTTAGCGGAACTATTTAAACGCCTATCAAAAACATCTCCACGCGTGAATATTGTACGCGTCTTTGAGGATGGTGATTTTGTGTTTGCTCATACTGAATATGATTTCTCATTACGGAATGTAGGATTTGAAATATTTCGATTCGAAGATGGTCAAGCAGTTGAGCATTGGGACAATATTCAAAGAAGGCAAGAGCCCAATATCTCTGGCAACAGCATGGTTGACGGTGAAACAGAAGTGAAGGATCAAGAAAACACCGAAAGTAATCGAATATTGATCCAATCATTTGTTGAGGACGTACTTATTAATGGTTGCATTGAAAAGCTGGGCAACTACATAAACGCCGAACAGTATATGGAGCATAGTCCCCGCTTTGGAAATGATCTGGACAAGCTGAGTGCTGCACTATCAAAATCTAATACCGATGGTTCAATTTCAATCAATTATGAGAAATCTCACCGATTTCTAGCGGATGGTAACTTTGTTCTATCTGTGTGTGAAGGTAGTGCCAATCAAGTAGAATCTTCTTTCTTTGATCTCTATCGTTTAGATGGTGGGAAAATTGTTGAGCATTGGGATACGACGGAAGCTATTCCTTCTCGTGATAAATGGAAGAACAACAACGGAAAGTTTTAGCTCCTGGGGTGCTCGAATTTGATGGCTAACAAGAGCAATTAACTTAAAGACTGCGGGAAAATTCAAGTTATGTACTTATTATTTGAATCCAAGTGGCATTAAACATATCAAGGAAGTAGATAGTGGAATTGAAAAATATCGTCCCGTGGGGCAGGTCATTTGAAGAGTATCGGGAGATATTTAGCTTAACTGACAATGATCTTAAAAAGTCGATTCTTGGCTGTAGTGATGGTCCGGCATCATTTAATGCGGAATTAACCCAGCGCGGTGGTAAAATTATTTCTGTTGATCCTATCTATGAATTTACTGCTGAGGAGTTACAAAGCCGCATAGCTGAAGTTTATAAAGAAGTTATGCCTCAAGCAGAAAAAAATAAAGAGATGTATACCTGGAAGAACATTCCTTCAGTCGCGGCGCTTGGCAAAGTCAGAATCGCAGCAATGAATAAGTTTATTGTTAACTTTGAAGCTGGTAAGTCTGCAGGTCGCTATGTTCAAGAGTCGTTGCCAAAATTGAGCTTCAAAAACAACCAGTTTGATCTTGCTCTTTGCTCTCATTATCTATTCCTTTATAGTGAGCATGTTAGCTTGAATCAACATATTCAATCTATTAAAGAGCTTTGTAGGGTGGCTTCAGAAGTTAGAATCTACCCTCTTATATCACTAAATGGCATGGTGTCACCCCATTTAAATGAGGTCATATTGGCTCTAGAACAAATAGATTTGAAGTGCACGAAAGAAAATGTCAAATACGAATTTCAAAAAGGGGCTACTCAGATGTTGGTGGTTAAATCCGCGTAACAAGCAATTGTGATTAATAAATGCACTTGGGGGCACTCTCAAAAATGTTGTGGCGATATTAGGGCCTCCGCTTTATTTAACTCTTAGCACGCTCGGTAATAACTTTATGGGTGTCTCGTAGTTGTTCGTGGCCTACCTAGTTTGTTCTGGCGCTCACAAAATATATATATGGTGTTTTCTACGAATCTAATAATTTTCCAACAACACAGGATTTGAATTATGAATAAAAAAACAGTTATTGCATTTGCGGCGGCCTCACTATTGCCTGCGCTCACTAGTGCCAAAGGGAGCGGTCATGATGTACATGTAGCAGTATCGGATAAGGTTATCTCTGAACAAAGAGCAATGCTTGCAATAAATACAAAAGGCAAAGGATTTGGTCCACAATCTCCGCGTGATATTGATGCGGCGGCTGGCAATAACCCACGATCATTTAGTGCCGCGCCTGCATCTACAGAAATGAATCTTTGTAATATCCATTTTCATAAAAATGCTGAACATAAAGGTGGTGAGTTTACTAAATATGCGGGTAATGGAGATGGTCATGGATTTCAAAGTGGTTACAAGTACTCAGGTAAACTGAATGCTTCAGAGCTTAGATCAGTAGGGCATGATATTTGTCCTAGCAAGCATGGGGCTTTAGCTGCTGGTGATACCATTGAAGTTCACTATGTACACTCAACTGCTCAGGTCAAACCAGGCCCAACATTAGGTTCATGCTTAAATGATGCGATCAATAATCCTCAGTTGCGCGTAGAAACACAGGTATATGTTTTGGTTAATGATAAAAGTGCGCTTGATTTTGGCAGCTTAACCGAACATGGAAAAAAGAACGGCTTGCATCAGGCAATGAATATTCCAAGCAACACGGGTGCACCTATTGAGTACGCTGGATCAACTACAGGCCCAGGTTACAATGAAAAAGGCTCTCCATTTCAGGTTTCATGGAGTGTGCGTCCAAATGTTGCCAAAGTTAATATTCAGAGCGTTGGCAAATGGTGTAAGGGTAATGCTTTTAATGAAGATCATGCGCATGGTGTAAGAAACCTCGTTACAAACCCCGATCTTATTTCAAAAATTGCTCATTAAATGTAGTGTAATGAGAACCCAAAACTGCACTGCTTCGCTATGCAGTTTTGGATAGCCGGTGATTTGTGGCGTTAAATTCCTCAGGGGTCAAGGCGCACTTGGGCGCACCCAAAAAAATATAACAACGGATACTAGGATCTCCATTTTATTTAACCCCAAGTGCGACAATTTGCTTCTGTGTCGTGCAGGAATATCTGCCAAGAAAGCGCAGGAGGTTTAGGCAAGCGCTTCTACTGTGGCTCTCAAACTTTGGCAGCTATTTCCCATCAACGGAATATACTAAAAGCACATTACCTGGTATTTCGCCGAAACTACCGTAGCCTGAGTTGACGTACACTTGTCCATCAACGATAACTGGGCCATCGATATCAAGTGATCCGCCTTCTGCTGTTTTTCCAGAAACGGTGGTCACTTCCTCTTTGGTATCAACGTCCCAAAGCAGGCTTCCGTCTTTGCTTGAATAGGCTCGTAGATGACCATCTAAGGCTCCTGAGAATACGACACCAGGAATAGAGGTGGTTGCTGCAGATAAGCCTGGATCACATTCCTTTATATCTGCACAAACCGGTTTAAGGTCATTACGCCAGATTACATCACCCGTTTTTATATCTAAAGCAGTGAGGTTTGGCTGTTTGGGTTCTTTGTTATCAGGGTCAAGAACCTTCAGGCCCATGAAAGAAAGCCCATAGTCTGAGTTGGGTACATAAAGCTGGTTACCCTCCACACTCATGCCCCAGTGAATACCTCCAAGTGCGCCGCCCCGGCCGACTTTCCTTTTCCAAATGGTTTCACCTGTATCAGGATTGAGCCCCCAGACATCGGCAGATTTCTGTCCTACCAGTAAGATGTCTGTTCCATCGCTAGAGCGCGCTAGAATGGGAGAGGCGCCTACATCGAGGTCTTTGCCCGTATTTTCAGGGCAGTTGGTTCCCCGTATGGGAAGTGTGCAGGCCATGTTCCAGGCATCGTTCGGCGTCAGCTGATGTATCCATTTTATTTTACCGGTATCCAGGTTCATGGCGATCACGGAATCACTGCTATTGCTGGTGGGGTGGGAATAATTTTCACCGGTTCCCACATAGAGAACGTTGCGTTTCTCGTCGATCGTCGGGCTATTCCATATGGGTGCACCAGAAGGCCCATAGCGAGAAATAAACAGGGCGTTAGTTCCTTGCTTTTGGGCTTCTTCCAACACGGGTGTCTTCCATTTGATTTCCCCCGTGGCCGCATCCAGTGCAGCAACCGCGCCACTGAAGGTACAGCAGGGGTAAATCGGTGCTGCTGCCAAGGCGACTTCTAGGGAAGAAATGGGTACGTAAAGGGTGCCTTTATGCAGTTTTGGTGTGCCAGTGATGGTTGCACCAATGTGGTCATCGACCTTTTTCTGCCATATCTTTTCGCCTGTATTGGCGTCGATTGCAAAGGCATTGGCACGTAAGTCACCAAAAAACACCATGTCTCGGCCATTTATATTTTTCCCCAGGCTGATTGCCGTGCGTACTTCCCAGGTTGTATCAAACTCCCAGCGTGTACAGCCCGTTTTTGTATCGAGTGCGTAAAGTGTTCCGTATTGATCCCCAGCATAGACAGTATCGTTTGAGACAGCCGGCTGAGAGCGTGCCTGTATGGCCATTTCATACTTAAATGCCCATTTCAATTTTAAACGGGGGACGTCTTCAGGGCTGAGGCCGGCAATATCCTTGGGTATAAAGCGCGTATTCTTTTCATCGAAACCCCAGCCCTGGGCGCGTACCTCTTTAAGTGTTTCAGTGCTCTTGATGCAATCTTTTGCATAGCTGGAGGTTGGAGCCAGAAAGGCGAGGATAAGAAAAGTATTTAAATAAAAGCGCATACTGGTATGTCCATCAATGGGGGAGAATTGTTTTTATCGGCTTGGAGTGAGTCAGAAACATCTATATAGGAATACAGTTTGTAATTGTGCGTCAAAGTGTAAGCAATAATCAATTCTTAGTTACTTGTTCGCACTTGGCTGAGTGGTTACCCCAAAGAGGTGAAGAAGTGCGTGATCATCCCTGCTTTTTCCATTATGTGAACCTTGTTCATGAAGCGGATGAGTGTGAACTCATTACCGATATTTATTTCCCGTTGAAATGAAATAAGAGAAGCCTGGCCTCTATTTGAAGGTGGGGCTTCTGAGCCAATTGAGCTGTAAAGCACGCACTTGCATCAAAGGGGGCAGGGTAATGGATATTTCTGAAAAAGCTAAGGCCATATTCAAATTTCTATAAGCTTTAAAGGAACCTTGTTGTGGCACAGTTTCTCCTGACTGATGGCAATACCTGAATCAACAATGGCCGCAACATATATCTGAAAAGCGGGTGAAAAGCACTGCGCTTTATTCTTTATTGTAGTATTTACCGTTAACTGCTTGGCAAAGCGTTCTGTATTGGTTTGAGACTTCAAGCTTTCCACATTTTCTGGGATAAGCGCACTGCTTACATGGGGAGTATCGATTACTATTTTCAAGCCACTGGGGTCAGGATCAGAGAATACAGTAATATGAAGCGTATCAGATAATTCGCTTAAAAACTGCTGTACTGCCTTGGCACTTATATCGTGGCCACGATACAAAACCAGTGCCCCCGCAATACTTTCGGGGGTATTAAACTCAGACCAGAATATAAAAGCTTCGAGGTTCTCAACAATAATGATCCGTTCATAACGGGAAATATCTATATTACGGTAATCAAGCCACAAGCCAGCCTGAGTCGGCAGATTAAAAGCATTACCATCCACATAAACAGCTTGTTTAAAACTGGTGCAGTAGACCATGCGCTGCTGAATGGACTCCGTCGCCCATTTTTCATTATGGCCTGTCATCTCAGAGCGCAAGCCCTGTATTGTTGAACCAAG
>DFBZ01000059.1 GCA_002366835.1 Gammaproteobacteria bacterium UBA3067 | reverse complement strand
CGAACTTTTAGGCCACTAATAGCTCAGCTTTTCAGGAAGCAATATAGCCAAAATGTCAGGTAGGTTGGGTTAAGCGTAGCGAAACCCAACACCTTGCAGAGTAGCAAAGACGGTGCTGACGGATGGGTTTGTTGGGTTTCGCTGCGCTCAAACCAACCTACAGAACTGATACATGAATCTACAATTTGCGGGCATAACCGCGAGCTTTTCGCCCGTTAATAGCTCAGGCTTTCGGGAGGCAATATGGTTGAAATATCGGGTAGGTTGGGTTGAGAGTAGCGAAACCCAACACCTTTCAGAGTAGCAAAGACCGTGCTGACGGGTGGGTCTGTTGGGTTTCGCTGCGCTCAAACCAACCTACAATGCACAGCCCACAGCCTTGGCAAACGATCAGGGCTTAATAAGATAAACGACTCAGCAATAGTTGCCGAATGCTGCGAAACCACTGAACCGCCAAGGGCTCTGCTCCATGCTCAAAACGCACATAAGCCCGTTCACCAATGCCTTGGGTTTTAAAGTGTTCGGGCAGGGCCAGGTCCACCTGAAACACTTTTTCGATCGCGGTCAGGCCTTCATCATCATATTGTACGGCAATGCTTCCTCCCCCAGCCACACCCAGCGCTCGGCTTGGTAGGGTTCTGCTTCCTGCCGGCGTAGCTCTGTCTATGTCGACAGAAATGACATCGCTCAGGCGCTCGGATAAGCGAACCTCTACTTTCTCTACTTTTTGACGAAGTAGACCAATATTTGACTGGGGTACAACAGCCCGAACAATCTGCCGCTCAGGGTTCACCACATAACCAATCAACTTGCCCTGCGTAAGATAACCGCCCTGCAGTCGCCATTCTTCGGGCAAGACCAAGGTGCCGCTATCTCGGCTGACCACTAACAGCGCTGCTTGCCGTTCTTTTAACAGCGCAAGCTCCACATTCACGGCATGACGCTCTTCTGCAGTGATTTTAGACTTCACTTTGTGCTTCAAATATTCTGCCGCACCGCGTACATCGAGCTCCCTCTGCTGCGCCTCAAGTTTGGCGACCTCTGCTTCCAGCTCGGGCGAGCGCATACGAATAATGGGCATACCCACCTCAACCTGCTGGCCAGAACTAACCAGAACTTCTTCTACAAAACCCTCTGTACCGGTATAAAGCTGCGCCTGGTCGGACACCCAAACCAAGCCCTCCACGCGTGTATTAAGCGAAACAGGCACCAATAAAAGCACGAGGCTCAGCGTCACAAGCAGCGAAGATGATACGACCCCAGCCCTCTGGCGATGCGCCGCCATGCTTGGGCTGGTGAACATAAAACGCAGCCCCCGCACCAGCGGCACAATCACTTGCATCACAATGGCCCACGATGCCAAGGCCACCCCGATAAACAAGTAGGTCTCTGCCAAAAACAGAACAATGACCGTTAATATAAACAAGCGGTAAAAAAACGCGCCTATACCGTAAGCGAGCAGCCAGGGTGTTTCACCTTCCGCTGTCACTGGCGGCGCTTCTTCGGTAACACCAAACAAGTGACGCCGAATCAGATAAAGATAGTAACGGCCCGCACGGGTATAAAGATTGGGGATTTCAACCCAGTCCTGCAACACGTAGTAGCCATCAAAGCGCAACAAAGGGTTGCCATTAAAAACCACGGTAGAAATGCTGCCAATCAACATGGCATTAAAGGCGGCATTCTTAATCAAACCAGGCTCTACCGACAGCCAGACAAACAGCGCCAGCGAGGCAATAAATAGCTCTATGATAATACCTGCAGCGCCCACCAACATACGTTTGTATTTGTCGTGGAATAACCATGCTGAAGAGGCATCCACATAGGGAATCGGCGCAAATACCAATAGAGTAATGCCCATTTCATGGACATCCCCACCCCACATTTTTACTGTAAATGCATGGGCGAATTCATGCGCCGTTTTGATAAATATAAACACCGCCGTCATCAACAAAAGATTATCTGGTGACAGGATATTGGAATTAAACGAGGCATCAATGGCGGGGAATTTCACCATCGTCATAAATAAGCCCAAGCCCACCACCAAGAGCCATATCAACATCGCTGGTTTGGAGTAAAGCGGCCTGAGCCAAGGTATAAATCGGTTGAGAATGGCGTTGGGGTCAAACAGTGGAATACGAATCGCCAGGGGATTCATAAAAGTATTACGGCGCTTAATATGCTTATCACGCTGATAACGCTGAAAAAAATGAGTCGCTTCTAAAGGTAAGTCGCTTCTCAGCACATCCACAGCAAAGAGCTGGGTCAGAATCAACAGCACCTCATCCTGACTGAGGGCCACCTCTTTCAAACCGGCAATACATTTATACCAGACTTCCTCCACGCTGATTTTGCCATCCAAGCGGGCAATAAACGCATAGGCAGTGGCTGAAAAGCGCAAGTGGCGGCGTGAAGACTTGTCCCACAAAACGTACCAGCGCTCACCGCGATATTCCTGTGCATAAGTTCGCACATGCTCGCGCAACTGCGGACGCAGCCGCGCAACGCGGGACCAATTAGGGTTCTGAGAAATGTTAATGTTTGCAGGGGGGTTTAGGCTGCTCATCTATAAACCTATGGACCATATCCACAGACGCACGCGATCAACCAGGCCATGCGTCCAAATCCAAAGCAAACTGCGCTCACCCATTTCAACCTTCGCAACACCCCGCATCCCCGGCAATAACTGCTGAGGCGGCTTATCCAGACTTGCCTCAACACGAAAGAAATTCTTTTCTGCCTGAGAAACGGCCACCGGTATCACTTGCTCCACAGACAGAGAATAAGATGATTGCGGCAGCGCGGCGATAATTAAATGCCCCTTTTTACCGGCACTGAGCCCGCCTATATCTTGATCTTCCACCTCTAAAACAACGCGGTAATTATCCAGTGGAGCAACTTCAAAAAGAGCCTGCCCCGTCTCTACCGGTTTACCAACCGACTGGCTCAAGTCACCGGAAATAACGATGCCATCATAAGGTGCCAGTAACTCCGTATCGGCGATTTTTCCCTCAACCAGGCTAATCTCAGCCGATACCTGATCAATTTTGGCGCGCAGAATACCCAGCTCAACCCGGTCACGACCGGCCAGCGCTTGCTGGTATTCCTTCTCAATTTTATTCCTTTCACTAAGCTGCTTTTGAAGTTCTAACTGCAAGTTGCGATCATCCAGCTTGGCAATAAGCTGGCCTTTTTTCACTTTATCTCCTGCAATGGCTGGCGCTTGTTTGATATATCCATTCAAGGGGGCAATCACGATTTGCCGAACCGCACCTTCGATGGTGGCAGGTGCCGTCACTTCATGGGTGCCAGGAATAAGGATCAAGGCACTTAACAAAACTAAGGCGGACACACTCGCCACCTTCGCTTTCAGGTGACTTGGGCCCATCAGGCTGCTTGACCATTCTTCAATAACATCCAGACCTTTTATCCATAGGGGGCGCTCTTCCCAGAGCTTTAACTCCATAGCGGGCCCCATGAAGCTGGCCTGAGATTGAAGCAGGGACAATTCATCTTTATCAAGGGGCTGCTTGCCGTTTCTTTCCAGGGTAATTGCACCAAAATTGCCATGACGACCCGGTAAAGGAATACTGCAAACCTCGCTTTGCTCAGAGTGCGTTAACAGCTCCTCATGTGCGCGGGTAATCAAAGCCTTATCTTCTGCCTGCAAAGGCAAAAGAATCGCCGACTGCTGATCCAACGCTTCCTCCATAGCGGCCTCAATACCCCTCACCAACTGCGTGCGTGCATCAAAGGTCGCCACATGCGAAAACGCCTGCAAACGGATACTCAATCCTTCACGAAAACCAATACTGACTCGCTCACAGGCAAATTGATCTGCAATCTGGTTGGCCATATCCATGGCGGCGGCCTGGGTCGAAGGCTGCTGATGAATGGCTTTTGCTAGGGTTAAAAAAAAGATTCCGGTATTCCGTTTTTTACTGCGTTGCTGGTGGACACTTGTCAGGGTTTTCATCCATAGACCCGACCATTGCACCAGCTTTAGAAGGGTTTCCAGTTGTTGCTCGGAACGCACAGCCATAATCATCGACATCACCGCTACCGGTTTTCCATCAACCAGTATTGGACACGCTATCAAATCACACAGTCGTTCTTCACTCGGGCCATATTTTTGGCGGATTTTC
>DFBZ01000068.1:9331-9509 GCA_002366835.1 Gammaproteobacteria bacterium UBA3067 | reverse complement strand
CGATTGGCCAATGGAGGGCGTAGCTTTGCTGACATGCTAATTTCTCTTAAAATTCAAGATGTGAAAAAAACCAAATAACATCAATTCAAACCCTAGCGCTCAAACCCACCAAAAAATTCCGTATTTCGTATTTCGTATTTCGTATTTCGTATTTCGTATTTCCGTATTTCCGTATTTC
>DFBZ01000068.1:5627-9249 GCA_002366835.1 Gammaproteobacteria bacterium UBA3067 | reverse complement strand
CGTATTTCCGTATTTCCGTATTTCCGTAGGTTGGGTTGAGCGTAGCGAAACCCAACACCTTCCAGCAAAGCAAAGGCGGTGCCATCGGGCCGGCCTGTTGGGTTTCGCAAAGCTCAACCCAACCTACAATAAAATTAATTTAAACCCCAACCCTAAAACGCACCTAAATACCCGTAGGTTGGGTTCGACTGCATGGATGCAGGAGGTAGAGCAACGCATGGAGCAGTTGCCGAGAGCGTAGTGAAACCCAACACCTTCCAGCAAAGCAAAGGCGGTGCCATCGGGCCGGCCTGTTGGGTTTCGCCAAGCTCTACCCAACCTACAATAAAAGCAATTTAAACCCTAACCCTAAAACGCACCCAACCTACAAAATCGCCGCCCTTCTCAACTACCCCGTTAAACAAAACCAATTCAACCCTCGAAGCAAAATGCAGGCAATCTCTTTTTAAAATCTACGAATCATTTTCAGCATCAAAAAATGGCATGGATGAAAGGTCAACTTTCTGGGCATTTTTCGCTTCAGCATCGCTAAGAACACCGCCTCCATTATTCTTTTGATCACCCGCCTCATCACCTTCAACGTGTTGCGGTAACGCCTCTTTACCAACCCTATCTGTGCCGTTTTTTTCTGCCTTTGCTTCATTCGCTGGTATCGGCTGGTTCTCAAGCGCTTCTACTGGGGGCATATTTTTCTGGCTATAAACTTCATCCAACATTTTATCTATTTGGGTTTCTATTTGTGCGTCAACATAATGTGCATCACTGCGAATGATACAACCGCCTTGACTGACTTGATTGTCAGCGATGAGCTGATAGCTGGTTTCACCGGGGTATTCTTTTTCCAGAAAATGCGCAACGCCTTTCACATCCGCAGGATTTAATTGAATACGAAACTTCCCTTCTTCTGCCTCAACATAGTCAAACACCGCAAGAATTGTTTTGTTCACCGCATCTGAATCAATGCAAAGCTCTCGTCGAATAATCGCTTTGCTTAATTGAAGCGTCATATCAAGCAGGACTTTTTCCAAACGATCATCTTGTTCTTTAAGCGGCTGAGAGAAACCATTCACCAGTGCGCTAATTTTCTGCTGGGTTAACTTTTCAGCTTTCTTTTCACCTTCCTTTAAACCGTTACTAATACCCTGCTTCTTGCCAGCTTTTAAGCCTTCTTCATAGGCATCCGCGCGAATTTTTTCAATTTCATCAAGAGTCGGTAACTGTTCAACCAGGCGGGCTTCTTCGTCAACTTCTTCCTTCTCTAATAACGCTGGCAGCTCCCAACGCTCGAATGCAGTCGACGCTTCAATCGGGGAATCTTTGTTTAAGCCATTTTTATCATTCATAAATACCTAAGTTCTTTATGGCAATCTAAACGTTAACCGGTGTGCATGAAAGTAGGTAGCGTTCGCTAGCCGCTCACTAAATCATTTCTTCTCCACCGCCACCGCCAAGTGTAATTTCACCTGCATCGGCCATACGCCGTGCAACCGCAAGAATTTCTTTCTGTGCCGTTTCCACATCGCTCACTTTAACCGGCCCTTTCGCCTCCAGATCATCTTTTAATAATTCGGCAGCGCGCTTAGACATATTTCCAAATACTTTTTCCTGTACGGCCTCATCAGCACCTTTAAGCGCAAGAATGAGTGATTCGGATGAAATTTCCCTAAGCAAGGCTTGAATCCCTCGGTCATCCACCTCTGAAAGATTATCAAATACGAACATTAAATCCTGAATTTCCTGCGCAAGATCATCATCCATTTCACGAATACCATCCATTGCGATGGTCTCAGCAGCGCTGTCCATAAAGTTCATGATTCCCGCCGCTGTTTTAATGCCACCAAGATGGGCCGTGGCAGAACCAGAGGAATTACTAAGCTGCCGCTCTAATATATTATTCAATTCTTGTATGGCGCTGGGGTGCACGGCATCCAGGGCGGCCACGCGCATCAATAAATCAATACGAACCTTTTCATCAAACTGCTCTAGTACCGCCGCTGATTGGTCTACATCGAGGTAGGAAACCACGATGGTCTGAATTTGTGGGTGCTCATAACGAATCGTTTCATAGACAGCCCGAGGCTCCATCCATTTGAGGGCCTCTAAACCTGCTGAAGAGCCACCCTCCAAAATACGGTCAATAAGCGTGCCCGCTTTATCTTCACCCAGTGCGGAATTGAGCATATTTTTAATATATTCATCATTCCCTACACCGAGATTCGTACTAGAACCCACATCTTCCAGAAAATCGTCAAGCACACTTTCAACCTGGCTCTTGCCTACATTTTCTAGGGAGGCCATTTCGACGCCAAGTTTCTGTACTTCTTTGGGGCCAAGATGTTTAAGTACTTGCGCAGCATCCTCTGTACCGAGGCTCATTAAAAAAATGGATGCTTTTTTAATGGGCTCAATACTGGCTTTGTTCTGATTGAGTGGCGCGGGGGCTGCGTCCGGTTTATTTTCCTCAGCCATCGGCAGACAACCAGCTCTTCACCACTTGCGCCACCCGACGTGGGTCTTCCGCAACCATGGACTTCACCGCACCAACCTGTTGCTCATAACGATCATTTGGCCCCGGCAGGAGCGCATCGGGGCCTGAAGACAAGGTAACATTTTCATCCAAGCCACCTCCCATTGCGCCGAGAGAAGCCTCGCCACCTTCACCCAGCATATTCGCCATTTCCAGATCTTTTGATCCAGAACTGGCGATGTTCTTAAGAATGGGACGAAGCACACCAAAAATAACAGCCAATACAGCCAGCGCCGCAAGCACCTGCTTTACCATAGACTGGAACCAAGCTTCCTCCCAAATTTCCACCTTTGTTTCAGGTATTTCAATAATTTCCGGCTTAAGGAATTGCTGCGGAATCACCGTCACGCTGTCACCTCTTGAAATATCGTATCCAATCGCATTTTTAACCAACGCCGTTAATTGCGCGATTTGCTCAGGGCTTAAGGCAGGGTTCTCCGTATTAAGTGTAGGTGCTGACGCCTCACTTGTCTCTGCAGACTCTACCGGCTCAGCTGGCTCAGCCGGATCAGATGTGGCCACCTCTACGCCAGCCGATGTAGCTGGCGGGGCATCCACCACGACGGCGACCGATAAACGCTGCAAGGTGCCATACTGCCTTCGGGTGTGACTAACCGTTCGATCTAGCTCAAAGTTGCGCGTTGCCTGGCTGCGCCGATTAGAATTACTGTTCGACACTTCTCCACCACCACCATTTGCCACCTGCGGCACCGAAGCATCGGCGGGCGGCTGATTAGACAAAGCCCCCGGCACCCCACCCAGCCCTACACTGCCACGCTCTTCGTCTATGGTTTTTTCACTTCTGACGGCGGGCATGTCTGGATTAAACTGCTCGCTGGCTTGCTCAAACTGGGTAAAATCAACGTCAGCACTCACCTCCACCTTAAAGCGTTCGCTCCCTAAAATCGGGGCAAGAATATTACTGATTCGCTTGATATAGTTTTGTTCTAGCTTGCGGCTATATTCGTATTGTTTCCCCGCCTGAGCGATGCCGTCTTCCATATCATTTTCTGATAGCAAATTGCCTTTTTGATCAACCACCGTCACCGACTTATCCGATAACTCAGGAATGCTAGAGGCCACCAGATGCACAAC
>DFBZ01000068.1:0-5605 GCA_002366835.1 Gammaproteobacteria bacterium UBA3067 | reverse complement strand
CTCGGCTTTCTTTTATCGCCAATAAATACGGATCTTTTGGGAATCGCTAAATGTACCCGCGCTTTACGCACACTCTGGATTGAGGAAATAGTTTTTGCCAGCTCTAACTCAATGCTTCGATGGTAACGGGCATTTTCAATAAACTGACTGGTTCCAAAGCTACTGTCTTTATCCAGTAAGTTTTGCCCAGCACCTTGAGAAGGGGCATAACCAGATGAAGCCATTTTAAGACGCGCCTCGTGCACCTTATTTTCTGCGACCAGCAAAATACCCTGATTAGAATCGAACTTAAAAGGTATCTGTGCTTGCTGTAAAATATCCGAGACACCGACCGCATCAATGTTAGAGAGATCGGTATAAAATGGTCGATAGTTTTCTTCCTTAGACCACAGAACAACACCAAACCCGATGGCAACACTTGCAGCCAAACCCAGCATTAAACCTAGCTGACGCCATAAAGCCAGGTTATTAAAACCAGCCACCAATGGATTAATCGCTGTATTTTGCGCTGGAGCTAAATCACCGTTTGCCATTTATACTTCCCATACAACCGTTATCACAAGCCGAAACCTTCAGCTATTAGCAGGCTGTTGAAATTCGCTGAATTGAGCCACATACAAGGCAAAATCAAGTGAAAAAGCGGAGTTTACACCTGTAAATGAGCACTTTGAGTGCGATTTTAACGCCGTAGGTGGCCAAGTCAGTAGAATTTCAACAGCCTGTTAGACCTGCATATTCATCACTTCTTTATATGCGTCCACCATTTTATTTCTTACCTGTGTTAAAGCTTGAAAAGAAACGCTGGATTTCTCCATGGCAATCATGACTTGGGTAATATCAACGCCAGGTTCGCCTTTTACAAATGCGGTAGACAGTTGGGCAGATTCTTTCTGCACCGCATTCACATTGTCTATAGCGCTTTTCAAATGGTTTGAGAACTGCCCCGAAACCGGATCACTCTTGCCAAGAGCTCCCACCATGTCAATCTGATTTTCGAAGACCGGCATTTTTGAACGTATAGACTGCATACTCTCAAGAAGTTGACTAATTTGAATTGAATTATCCACTTATGACTCCCATTAAGGCATCTAATGTCATCAAATTGACGCTTTTACTAACAACATTACTCATAACAATAACATTGCATAAAGCAGGCCATAACGGGAAACTTAAGGTGTATTATTGAAAAAATGCCGGGGAGAATGGATGGCACAAGAATAAATTTAATGTTTTGTCTTTGTAGGTTGGGTTAAACGCAGTGCAACCCAACACCGTGCCGAATAGCAAGAGCCGTGCTACCTGCTATACCTGTTGGGTTTCGCTAAACTCTACCCAACCTACAGAAAGCACGAGAATAGATATAATGTTTTGATTTGGTAGGTTGGGTTAAACGCAGTGCAACCCAACACCGTGCAGAATAGCAAGAGCCGTGCTACCTGCTACACCTGTTGGGTTTCGCTAAACTCTCGGCAACTGCTCCATGCGTTGCTCTACCTCCTGCATCCATGCAGTCGTACCCAACCGACAGAAAACACAAGAATAAATGCAATGTTTTGACTTTGTAGGTTGGGTTAAACGCAGTGCAACCCAACACCGTGCAGAATAGCGAGAGCCGTGCTACCTGCTATACCTGTTGGGTTTCGCTTCGCTCTACCCAACCTACAGAAAACATAAGAACATTTTTACGCCCTAAAACCTAAAACCTAAAACCTAAAACCTAAAACTAAGACGCCTCAACAAGGTTATCAAAACTAAAACCATGATCACGCATTTTGGCAATTTTATATCGCAATGTTCTCGGGCTTATTCCAAGAATCTCCGCCGTTTTATTCCTGTGCCCACCCACCGATTTTAATGTATCAACAATCATCTGGTATTCACGCCTTTTGAGGTCTTTATTGAGAATGCTATTTTCACCTGCATCACAGCCATCATTTATTTGACAGTCAAGCGCCCCGCTGGTTTTATCACCCACCGCAGGCGTCACAAAACCGTCGGCCTCATAAACAAAGTCATCACAGGTAATTAAACCGCCTTGCTGCAAAATAACCGCACGTTGAATAACATTCTCCAGCTCCCTCACATTACCCGGCCATGCTTGTTGCACCAAATATTCTTTTGCATTTTCATCCAAGGAAACAGGCCCACTTCCCATTTGATACCGCTTAATAAAACGCATGGCGAGAGGCACAATATCCAAGGGCCGCTCTCTTAAAGGTCGCCACTTTATGGGGAAAACATTCAGTCGATAATATAAATCTTCTCGAAATCGCCCTTCAGCAACTTCTTTTTCCAGGTCGCGATTGGATGTGGCAATAATACGCACATCCAGAGGAATCATTTCTTTCCCGCCGATTCTTTCTACCTCTTGCTCTTGAAGAACCCGCAATAATTTTGCCTGTAACGAGATATCCATTTCTGAAATCTCATCCAGCAAAAGCGTGCCGCCATTTGCCTGCTCGAACTTTCCGCTTTTGGCTTGGTAGGCACCGGTAAAAGCACCCTTTTCATAACCGAACAAGATAGACTCCAGCATCGTATCAGGAATTGCCGCGCAATTTATCGCCACAAAGGCGGCATCGGTTCGACCAGAGTTTTTATGAATATAATTTGCCAGCACCTCCTTACCCGTGCCACTTTCTCCCAACACCATCACCGTTGCATCACTTTTCGCCAAACGTTTTGCCAGAGAGAATATACGTTTGGTATAGGGGTCTTCCGCCACCACTTCACTGCTTTCAAGCAGGGAAGAATCTGGCAATAAATTAGCAACTTTTTCCAGCAGCGTATTGGCCTCAAAAGGCTTTTGTAAATAATCCACCGCACCTAACTGCATCGCAGCCACAGCACCATCAATTGAGCCATAGGCGGTAACCATCAAAACAGGGATTTCGGGATATTTTAGTTGCAACTGACGCAAGAGGGTTTCACCATCCATCACCGGCATATGATTATCCGTAATCACCATGTCGAGGGATTCCGTTTCTAGCAAGGTATCAATAAGAGATAAAGCTTGCTGCCCGTTCTCTGCCTGGGAGCAACGATAACCTGCAATCTCTAATGTTTCACTCAAAGCCGTGCGCAGCTCTGGATCATCTTCCACCACCAAAATTGAAAATTCTTTTTTATTCACGAGCAAGCCCTCCTTCAACTACGGAACTCGTCACAGCAGGCAGTGTAATAACAAAACTACAGCCGGCATTTTTTGTCGAAACCGTTTCATTAGGGTCTATATAAATACCGCCTCCATGCGCTTCTATCACCGTTTTTACAATGGGAAGCCCCAAGCCTGTACCCACACTTTTAGTGGTATAGAAAGGCGTAAACACCTGCTGATGTTTTTCAGGATGAATTCCAGGGCCATTATCTGAAACCCTAATAATAATTTTTTGATCAAGCCCCACAGTGGCAGATAAATTCACCGTCACAGGTTCTTCCTGTGACTGAAATGCATTTTGAATCAGGTTTCCCAAGGCTCCGATCAATGCCACCTTGTTGCAACGAATAAGCGCCATATCGCCATCTGAAATTACCGTCAGTTTACTGCCGTCTGGCCGCGCTGTTTCCTTGCAATAACTCTTTACCTCATCAAATAAATCGGCCACCTCCACCCATTCATCCAACTCAACACCACCACGCACATAAATCAGCATGTCGTTAATTTGTTGATTAATACACTCAAGGCGGTTCTGTAATTTATGGGCATACTTCACGCGCTGCGTTTCTTCAAGAACAGAGCT
The DNA here is from genome assembly GCA_002366835.1 of Gammaproteobacteria bacterium UBA3067. Classification (GTDB taxonomy): domain Bacteria; phylum Pseudomonadota; class Gammaproteobacteria; order Pseudomonadales; family UBA3067; genus UBA3067. Next base: position 1,865 of record DFBZ01000068.1, on the reverse strand, counting down.
TGTCATGTGGGAACTGTAAAGCATGGCCGTAGAAAGCGGAGTGCGAATCTGATGCGCGAGGGAAGCCATCATTTTACCCATTTCAACAAGGCGCTGCTGATGGCTTAGTTGAGACTGAAGATTTCTTGTTTCGGTGAGATCAAGAAGAATTACAATCTGGCCGCTTGCATCATCCAACGATGCCGTATCCAGTGTGACTCGTCGACCATTGCGTAAAGAGATTTCATGTCCATCATCTTCACGCGGCGAAAATTCCCGTTGGATAACAGCCAGCCAAGACTCACCCACTTTTATCTGATTAAAAACCCGCGCCGCATAATCATTAATGTGCTCAATTAAACCCTTGCCATCGAGCATAATGACGCCACAGGGTAACTGCTGTAGAAGGCGCTCAAAACGCTGCGTATAGCTATTCTGTTTAACGAGATATTGTGCGTGATTGTTTTCTAAGGTTTTTATCGTAGCCTTTAAAGAAGATACGTCTTTTTTCAGCTGCGCAATTTCTTCAGAAGGTTGTTTAAAAACAAGCGGAGCATCAAGCTCTGAAACCGTAGAGGAATAAAGGTCACAGCCCGCACCGTAAGGTGAGTGGCTAAATTCACCTTCAGCCAGTGGTCTGGCCATTTTAGATAAAGCTAAAGTATCGCGTTGTTCCATCGTCATCACACTTTTAATCAAGGTAGGTGCAATAACGCAAAATCTAGGCCAACATACTCTAGCCTTATTTAACAGGGGCTTAGAATTGCCCCGGTCGAGAAGAAGTCAAAGATCCGTCACTTGGCTCACTTTTATGCATCCCATATTTACGCATTTTTTCCACCAGCGTAGTACGGCGTATTTTTAAACGCTCGGCGGCGCGGGCCACAACACCACCGGTATCGTCCAAAGCCTGACGAATTAATTTACTTTCTTGATTGGCCAGGTATTCCTTAAGATCCAAACCTTCCAGCGGCAATAAGGCCGTATCACTTTCGTCAAAAAACTGCGGCGAGCGAGATTGTGCTTTCTCCTTAGCATCAACAAACTCTTCTTCTTTTATATCAATATGTCGAAATTTTGCTGGCAGCTCCTGCACACCGATAACACCATAGGGGTTAGTGATGACCAGGCGCTCCACAAGGTTTGCCAATTCGCGCACATTACCCGACCAATGATGATGACATAAGGACATAATGGCGGCGGAATTAAAACGAACCGAGCCGCGCTTTTCAGTTTCTATACGTTTAATTAATTCATTAATAAGCAGAGGAATGTCCTCAGTGCGCTCCCGCAAGGCGGGCATCTCGATGGGGAAGACATTTAAACGGTAATAAAGGTCTTCGCGGAAACGCCCTGCCTCAATCGCCTCTTCCAGGTTATTATGCGTGGCCGCAATAATTCGCACATCTGCCTGAATTGTTTTGGCGCTGCCAACACGTTCAAAACATCGCTCTTGCAAAACACGCAACAACTTAACCTGCATGTGCAAAGGCATATCACCAATTTCATCCAAAAACAGCGTACCGCCCTGAGCAAGCTCGAAGCGACCGGCGCGATTGGTTATCGCCCCGGTAAATGCGCCTTTTTCATGTCCGAACAATTCACTTTCTAATAACTCTTGCGGGATTGCGCCGCAGTTTACAGGCACAAAAGGTTTATCTTTACGGTGAGAATGGTAGTGTAAATTACGTGCCACCACCTCTTTACCTGTGCCGGACTCCCCTGTTATTAAAACATTCACTTCCTTATCGGCAACCTGCCCCATAAGCTCTCGCACTCTGCAAACGCCACGACTGGTTCCTAGCAGACTTCGAAACAGCGTGTTATCACGGCGTTCGCCTCTGTTCCCCAGGCTTAATTTTTGTTTCTGGAAAACCTGAGCGCGA
>DFBZ01000067.1 GCA_002366835.1 Gammaproteobacteria bacterium UBA3067 | reverse complement strand
TTTTTCCGTAAACTGCAATACTTGACTCCCGATCCATGGCCCAGCCGTAACAAGAACAACAAAGGTCACAATAAATCGAGGTAAAAAACTCAGCGTCTGCTCATTAATTTGCGTCGCGGCTTGAAACATCGAAACAATTAGTCCGACAATAAGACTTGGCAGTATGACAACGATCACAATACTGATAGTAAGAAAGGTTGCCTCACGAAAAAGATCAATTATAAAATCAGGTGACATAGAAACCCCTGTGTATGACAGCTATTTAGCTGTAGCGATATGGTTTTTAAGTTAATAAATTCAGTATAATTACCCGCATGGAATAGCAATTTAAAATGGCCTAAAGAACCCCGTAGGTTGGGTTGAACGTAGTGAAACCCAACACATTTCAGGATGGCAAAGGCGTTGCCACTTGGTACATCTGTTGGGTTTCGCTGCGCTCTCGGCAACTGCTCCATGCGTTGCTCTACCTCCTGCATCCATGCAGTCGTACCCAACCTACATTCTACGCTTTCGCCAGCTGCTTCATGCCTTTCTCTAGCTAAATTCATGCGTGAGCATTTACCATAAAAATTTAGAGCGCCCGAAGCACTCGTAGGTTGGGTTGAACGTAGTGAAACCCAACACCTCGCAGAATGGCAAAGGCCTTGCTGCTTGGTACGCCTGTTGGGTTTCGCTACGCTCTCGGCAACTGCTCCATGCGTTGCTCTACCTCCTGCATCCATGCAGTCGTACCCAACCTACATGCTCCTGCATCCATATATTCGTAACCAACGTACATGCTGCCGCAATATAATTTTCAATTAATAATCGATGTTTAATTGGGCGCTGAATTCAACTCCGCAGCGCATAACAATTTAAAATGGCCTAAAGCACCCCGTAGGTTGGGTAGAACGTAGTGAAACCCAACACCTTGCAGGATGGCGAAGATCGTGCTGTTTGGTACATCTGTTGGGTTTCGCTGCGCTCTACCCAACCTACATTCTGCGCTCTCGGAAACTGCTCCATGCCTTGCTCTACCTAAATTCATGCATAAAAATTTAGAGTGCCCGAAGCACCCGTAGGTTGGGTTGAACGCAGTGAAACCCAACACATTTCAGAATGGCAAAGGCCTTGCCGCTTGGTACATCTGTTGGGTTTCTCTACGCTCTCGGCAACTGCTCCATGCGTTGCTCTACCTCCTGCATCCATGCAGTCGTACCCAAGCTACATGCTGTAGCATCAAAAACCTTTAGACCAAATATTCGCTAAATACCCCTGGCTATATCGTACCGAAACTCGATGCCAAGGTGCCCATTACCATCGCCCACCCATCAACCATCACAAACAACATTATTTTAAAGGGCAGAGAAATAATCAATGGGGACAGCATCATCATACCCATTGCCATCAGAATACTTGCGACCACCATATCAATAATTAAAAATGGAATAAAAAGCAAAAAGCCTATTTGAAAGGCTGTTTTTAATTCACTGGTTATAAATGCTGGCACCAATACGGAGAATTCAACATCTTCCGGCTTTTCATATACTTTTTCTGTTTGCGAGATATTTACGAAGAGCTCTAAATCGCTCACCCGTGTTTGATTAATCATAAAACTATGAAACGGCACAGATGCCCTTCTAACCGCTTCCATCGTGCTAATTTCTTCGGCGAGATAAGGCTCTAATGCCATTTTGTTTGCCTCATCCAACACGGGGCTCATAACAAAGAAAGTCAGGAAGAGTGCCAAGCCAATAAGGATTTGATTGGAAGGTGCTTGGTTAAGACCTATCGCCTGTCTCAATATAGAAAACACGATAATAATGCGCGTAAAGGAGGTCACCATCATTAATAATGCCGGCAACAATGACAGTGCCGTCATTAATATTAGTATCTGAAGCGTTACCGTATAGTTTTCGCTGCCATCCTCTCCTTTAACGAGAGTCAGTGCTGGGATGCCCGCTGCATCAGCATGAGCACCCGAGGAGAATAACAATATAGGAATCAGAGGAAGAATGCGTATCAAAACATTCAGAAATGACCTACACATATACCTAGCCCCCTTTTGTCATTATTGATTTTAACTTTACGGAAAAATCTTTCTTTATTTCATCTGAGCTATTCGATTCAGAAAGTCGATCAATAAGGGTTATTTGATTACTCGTCGCACCAAGCAATAGCCGCTGATTTTCAATATTAACAATTAGCAGCTTTTCTTTGTGCCCAAGAGAGAGGCTTCCTTCAATTTGCATTTTTCCTGCGCCTGACATCATCGGGAGGTTCATGCGCCTTAAGCCCCAAGCCAGCCCTATAATCAATGCGACGATAAAAATAAGGGCCAGCATCATTTCAAGGTAGCTGCTCGACGAAAATGCATTATTGCTTGGTTTGTTCTTATAGATATTTGAGAGGTCGGCTTTGTTTTCTCTATCTCCGATTTCTTCCTTTATCTGCTTCGTGACAAGCGGATTTAGAGCGGGCTCTTCAAGCTGCCCCCCTTGTTCATCAGCAAGGCAAACTCGTCCCAAGAGTAATGCACTCATTACGCCTAAGCACAAGATATAATAAAGTACCCTCCGAACAAAAAAAGACTGATTTAACTGCCCTGTTATATGGAGCATGAGCCTTGGACACCCTCCCTTTTACTAATTTATTTTATTTATTCGCTCAGCTTGGCTAATAATATCCGTGAGGCGAATACCAAATTTCTCATTCACTACCACCACTTCACCGTGCGCAATCAGCGTTCCGTTTATCATTACATCGAGAGGTTCTCCTGCGAGCCTGTCTAATTCGATGACCGAACCCTGATTTAATTGCAGAAGGTTTCGAATATTGATTTGCGTCGTGCCAACTTCCATTGAAATGGTGACAGGTATATCCATGATCACATCGAGATCAGGTGTTCCCTCGCCCCCAAAATCTGGCTGCGGTGGCGCTACCACCTGAGTTTGTGCATTCACATCTTCAACCAGTTCATCCAGCGCGGCTTGCTCGACTTTATCTTCGTCGTCGTCCTGCTCTTCAAGCGCTGCGGCCCATTCATCGGCCAACTTATCGTCGTCGACGTTGTCATCATTTTCTGAGTCACTCATTCTTCTAGAATTCCTGAGTTATTTATCGCTTTTTCTTAACAAACTTAAACTTTCTATCTTCTTCTTTTGCTCTGGGTATGGTCTTCGTCACCTTGAGTGCTAAGTTCCCATTGCTAACACCTAGTTTCGTACGAAATGTGGGAATCCCATTGGCCGTGAGTGTTATTTCATCTGACATTTCCACCGGAATAACATCTCCCGCTTTGAGGTCACGAACCTGTTTGATGCTAAGCTCTGCATTGGCAACGGTGGCGTTTATGGGCACGTCCACCGTTAATATTTCATCCTTGAGCGACTTGGCCCAGCGGTCATCACGGTCATCCACTTCACTGGTCACACCCGCGTCAAGAACATCCCTGATAGGCTCGATCATTGAGTAGGGTATGGTGAGATGCAGCTCGCCACCACCACCGTCAAGCTCTATGTGATAGGTGCTGACAACCACCACTTCACTTGGCGTAACAATATTCGCCAGCGCTGGATTCACTTCAGAATTCAGGTATTCAAAGTCAACATCCAGGATTGTTTTCCAGGCCTCCTGCATGTCGACGAAAGCTCTTTCCAGCACCATTTCCACAACACGTAGTTCAGTCGGTGTGAACTCCCTTCCTTCTATCTTTGCATGCCGACCATCACCACCAAAAAAGTTATCCACCAATTTAAAAACGAGCTTGGCATCTAGAACAAATAAGGCGGTACCACGCAGCGGTTTAATTTTGATCATATTTAAGCTTGTTGGCACATACAGGCTATGCACGTACTCTCCAAACTTGATTATTTTCACACCACCAACGGATACATCAGCAGACCGCCTTAATAAATTAAAAATACTGACGCGGGTGTAACGTGCAAACCGTTCATTAATCATTTCCAGCGTGGGCATACGTCCACGAATAATTCGATCTTGCGAGGCAAGATCGTAGGATTTTATGCCTCCCGCTGCCGGTGAGTCTTCTTCTTCGACTGCGCCGTCATCAACACCGTGTAATAGCGCGTCAATTTCATCCTGTGAAAGAATATCCTGAACTGACATAGGCCCCTACTGCATTACAAAATCTGTGAAAAGAATTTTCTCTACGCCCGGAGAGTCAATTTCTTGCTGCAGAAAGGTTTGCAGCTCGACCAGTGTTAGTTCAGCCAATTTATCTTTCCCTTCTGGCTTCTGCAATTCGGCAAAACTCTGCCCACTAAACAGTAATATCAAGTTATTCCTGACCAGTGGTGCATGTGTTTTAAGCGCGTCAATTGCTTCCGATTCCCGAGACATGACGGATACACCGATCTGTAAAAACCGCTGCCTGCCTTTGTCATCCTTAAAATTCACGATAAACGGGGGGCGCAGTGCGAAGTACTCGGCTTTCTTTTTAACCGGCTCCTCAGCAACAGCCTCTGACGATGGTGCCGAATCTCCTTTAAGAAAAAACAGCGTTCCACCGATTCCGGCGCCCACCGCCACAACCCCAATTAAAATATATAAAATCAGACTTTTCTTTCCCGAGGGTTTTTCCTCGTCTTCCGAAAGCTCTAAATCTTTTTCAGCCATATCTCATTCCCTCAAACAGTCACTAACCCTACAGCAATCACTGTGCCATCATGCCTGGCTTTGCTTATCGAGTATTTTTTCTTTATGTAAGGGGGCAGGCTAAGGGGGATTTTCTTTCAGGCTTGGGCTCCCGCGCGCTTCGATTTTTCGCAAAAAACACGGTTTGTCGCGAATAGAAAGGAAGCTTTTAGGGGCTCATGTTTCCGGACGCATAGTTCACGAACGCCATAGACAGGTCACGGATGGTGGGGCGCGTAGCGTGGGGGAGGCTGCATGAATGCAGGAGGGAGAGGAAGGTATGGAGCAGTTGCCGAGAGCAACTCTTGTAGGTTGGGTAGAACGTAGCGAAACCCAACAGACGCACCAAACGGCACGACTCTCACCATCCTGCAAGGTGTTGGGTTTCGCTACGCTCTACTCAACCTACAGGCTATTTGGAACGGCAAAACCAGCGCCAACAGACAATGATTTGACACAAAAAATCAGAGAAAAAACGATCCTGCCAGTATATTGACGGCATTTGACAGCCGTTTTATTGCAGCCATAGCAATGAATATAAAACGAAGCGTCATTGCGCGCGCCAACTATCCCAGGCGCGCGTAAACCACCGAGTAAACCGGCGTCTTACTCAGCGGCAGTAGCCTAGGCATAAAAATCAACACGACCATTAAGCAATGAACCCCCCAGGCGAGAGAGCACTTCCTCCTCAACGGCCTCGTTATCCGAATCACCAGGCGCCTCACCCTTGCGGGGAGTAAACATTCGTTCTGTTTCGCCGTCCCTCTTAGACTGGCTGTTAACATTCACATCACCCAGCGCCAAACCTCCTGACTCAAACATTTCTCGCAGCCTGGGGATGGCCGACTCAATCGCGTCTTTGGTTGCAGGGTTAACAGCAATAAACTCCAAAGAGCTTGTTTCTCCCTGCAACTGTACTCTCACTTCAAGTGGGCCAAGGTTATGGGGAACCAAGTTCAAGCGCGCGAAGTTACCTTTTTGCCCGACAAGCAATGCGGTTTTTTCAGCAAGCGCCTCACCCCAATTTTTATGCGACACAGGTAGTTCGATGGTTTCCCGCAGGGGTAACTTTTCAGCGGCGAGTGTCTTGGCGAAGTCAGCGGGTTTTACCCCGATGCTGCTTTTCGCTTCTTTTAGTGCCAATTCGGATACCGATAGGTTTTCAGAGAAGGATGACTTTGTTTCCGGTTTAGCTATCTCTGCTTTCATTAAGGATTGCTCATCAAGGGCATCCTCGCTCACACCTTCACGCAAATACCCATCTGCCGACACCTTTGTGGCGCTACTCTCTGTGACAGCCTGCGATGCTGCGCTTTTGTTCTTTGCGTTAGAGAGGCTTGATTCGACAGCCCTCTGAGCGATTGCTACCGAAGGTGCTGGGGCGGTGGTAATTTTTTCTGCTGCAATTCCTTTCGTTTCACCTAATACGGTGTATTGCGGTATTTCAGTGGGCTCAATTTCAGATCCATCGAGCTCTGCATTCTCCGCCTGAGTATTCACTGCCTCTTCATTGTTTTTCAGCTCGGAGGTTGCCCCCCTCGCATCTGAGCTAACCTTTGGCTCTGCGGAGGAAACCGTTTGGGTACTAAGCTCTACACCTTCAGCCTCATCCATTAACCCTGTCTCGCCAGATAAAGCAGCTTCCGTTTCCTCTGTATCAGTAAGAGTAGCTTGTTCCAGGCTGTTAATGTCCTCCTCACTCGCTACCTGCGATTCGTCGAAAACAGCATCCGTAGAAAGCAAACTATCTGCCTCTGCGTTATCGCGTAAGTCAGACTCTGAGATCTTGCTCTGCTCTAGCAACAATTCTTCATCAACAATTGCTGTGTTTTCCTGTTCAAGCAGCTCACTCTCTTGTATTTGGAAGGGCTGCATCTGAATAGAACCCTCATCCAAGTCCTGATTAGATTGCTCAGCGGCCAAGAGAGCATCCTTTTCTTCCTGCTTTTCCTGACCATTTGATTGCAGTGAGTTGCCGTTCTGCTGCGATGATGGCAATGATTTACCGCCATCCCTTTTTTCAAGGCGTTCCGCTTTTGATTTTTCTTTTGATTGCGCTGCGGCCGATTGGGCAAGCTCTCTGTCACGATCACGCCTCGCCTTATTCGTTTGCGCGACATCACTTTGCTCGCGGCGCTCGCGCGCAGCAGCTCTATTCTGCGCCGCCTCTAGCCTGTCCTCCCGCTGTTGCCTTGCCGCCTGATAGGATGAAACAAAGTCACGCTTTTCAGGACCATTGGGGGCAGCATCTTTTTTCTTCATGGGGACACTATCGGCTCTAGGGCTTTCCTTTACTGCAAAATAATCGATATTCATTTTATTCCTGCCTTTAAAGTGGAGCATATTAGCGCGCGCAGTAGCAGCACATGATGACAGGAGGGAATCAGCAAGAAATGGGCCAGACTACTAATTAGGAGTTAGCACAGTGTTAGGGGCACCCCGATTAATTCAGGACGCGGTAGAGAGCAGAGTCGGGAACAGACGCCGAAAGTAAGACATGGGAGAGCTGTCGCGACTCACACCAAGCGCGATTCACACTAAGGGTAGCCGCTTTTAGGTAACGAAAAAGCTGGACGTTTTAAATGAAAAATACAAGTTTGTGGATTATTCAAGGCGGCCCGAAGAGCCGTTGGCGTAACGTTATTTGCACTTATCCGTGCTCCGACATCACACCCATAAGCTCGGTAGATACGCAGTGGAATTCTGCTTCAAGCCCATCAATAAGAGTGCCTGCATCCGAGATACACCCCCCTTTAGCAAGCTCCTCAAGCTCTTTGCAAAGCTGCGAAAGCGCACGAGCGCCAATATTGCCGCTGCTGCCCTTAAAACTATGGGCAATGTTTCGTGCATTATCATGGTCATTAGCTGTATAAGCAGACCTTAAGCTTTTAATCCGCATCTCGGAGTCAGAAAGAAAGGCTTTCAGCAACTCGAGGAACTCATCTTCCATTATATCTTTCAGCTCTTCGAGCATATCATGATCAAGGTGCGGGGCTTTGCTTGGCATACACGGGACTCAATTTCTATTTTTCAATTGGACTAGTCGGGGAGTCTCACACGCAGATACGTTGAGATATCGGCGAAGATAATACCAGCATAAATATGCAATTGCACTGCATCCAGGAGACGCTCACTGGCACTGCTTACAAGTTATCAGCAGAGGCCAAATTCTCGTCAATATAGACAAACTCGTTTGGCGAGAAGCGCCAGAAACTTCGAATGCATTAACCTAAAAAACGCAGAAGGATAATAGAAAAAGTGGTATCCAATGCCTAGATTTTCTATGCAGGCCCTTTTTCTGGCCAAATGTATTCCGCCGCCACGATATTACCCTTGCCTTGATATTCTAACGACTTACATAATTTGTGAAGAAGTGGGACACCTCGCCCGCTATAACCACTATTACTTTCCGAACCGGCATCCAGATTTTGATAATCAAAGCCTTTACCACTATCCTCTACGCGGATACTCAAGACTCCCCCGCCAGGCTCCGGCCTATGCCCGAGGCTTATCTTTATACTCGCCCCATCAAGAGAAAGAAGCCGCTCCTCTTTTAATCTGTAGTATTCAGCAAACCCATCGGAACAGGCCTTTGTGCACGAATCAAGGCCAAGCACGCCATGATCAAGCGCATTGTAATAGAGTTCGGCCAGAATCGTGTATAGCTCGCCGCTTCTTATGGATAAACCAGGCTCTTCACGAAGAATATGGGTTAAGAGGGGCAAGGGATTGAAGGAGCGCAGGGTGTCGGATCGTAGCTCATAGTCCAGTCGCCAATCTCTGGCCGCCGGTTCCGCCACACTTGCGGATGTTTCCTCGGCGCTTTCATCAATATCTTCTTGCCGAAATATAATTTCAACCAGGCTGTGATCATCGCCCTGGTCTTTTGAAACGCGAAATGCATCTAGCGCACGTTTATGATCGCAAAATATCGAAGAAGGGTCGTTACTGTTTTCAAATACATCAAAGAAACGCTGCTCACCATACATCTCACCTTCTGCATTTTCTTCCTCCAAAATCCCATCTGAGCACATAAATAAACGATCCCCAGAGTGGCAGTTAAATTCTTTAGGAGAAACGTCAAATTTCTCCTGTTTAAGTATACCCAGCGGCAAATTAAAAGAGGGTAAGCGCTCAATATTTTTATCATTAGATCGATAAAGAACGGCATCAGGTAAGCCACCATTCCATACGCTGATAACATTTTTTCTAAAATCCATGTGCGCCATACAACCACAACAAAATACGCCAGGAGGGAGTATTTGAACCAGTTTTTTGTTTATTTCTTTCAGGATCTCACTCATTGCAAAACCCTTAAGCGTCATGCCGTAAAATATTTCGGCAACGGGCATCGCTCCAATTGCAGCGGGCAAACCATGCCCGGTGAAATCGCCAAGAAAAACCAGAAGATTACCTGATGGGCTGCGCGCGGCCAACAACAGATCACCGTTAAAAACTGCCATTGGCGAGAGAATATATTTGATATTAGAAGCGTCTACACAGCCAGGGTGGGCAATGTTATCAAAAACGTTTTTGGCGACCTCTTGCTCACGAATCAAGTACTGATTGTAGGTTGAAATTCTGTCTCTCTGCGCGAGCACGGTTTTATTTAGATTTCTCAAGCGCGTCATGGCAGAAATTTTGGCTTTAAGAACAATACGATTATAAGGTTTTGTAAGGAAGTCATCTCCGCCGGCATCCAAGCATTTGGCGAGGGAATCCGCATCGGTAAGAGAGGTGAGAAAGATAATGGGAGCCAGGTCGTCGGCGCTAAGCGTTTTTATACGTGTCGCTGCTTCAAAACCATCCATCTCTGGCATAAGGGCATCCAGCAGAACCAGGTCTGGGTGATGCTTTTCAAAGGCTTCAACCGCCTCAAGACCATTTTCCACTTTAAGCACATGATGGCCTTGCGACTGAACGATCCTGGCGAGAATCATACGGTCTGAGGAGTTATCGTCAGCGATTAAAATCGTTAAGGCATCGGGTGTTTTTTCCAAGTCCCCCATTAAAGCATCCTTGCGCTAAATACAGATGTTTACTTTATAGCAAACAGTTGTTCGAAATTGGATATTGTGAGTATCTTCTTCACATCGCTATTACAATTTACAATATCAATATTGGCTGTATCGCCACCAGCATGATCCCGCAGCAACAGCAGCATTCCCAGCGCCGAGCTGTCAAGATAGGTTGTGTCTTTTAAATCCACTATATATTGCTGAGCAGTGTCCTGAGATTGCTCATACGCATCTCTGAACTCTTGATGTGCACTAAAGTCAAATCGACCCTGTACCTTGATTGTGAGAGCGTCACCTTGTTCTGATTGAGCGGACCAAATTGTCATTCTAAAACTCCATGCATCATAAATTTTATCAGTAAAATACGCTTTTTTGCTCTTTACGCTTAAAAGAATAGTCCATAAAAACAACCCGACAATGCTGTTTTTTAATCGATAGCGTAATTAAATGTTAAGGAAGGCAGCGCCTTTAGCTGCATGCTGAAACAAGATAAAACAGATCCTAGAACACACATGCAGACTGCTTAAACCTAGAAACCGCAGTTGGCCGGCCCAAACTGGAAGTTTACACTTCTATAGTAAGTTATTTTAAAAATAGAGACTTCACCTGTTGGGTGAGTCC
>DFBZ01000076.1 GCA_002366835.1 Gammaproteobacteria bacterium UBA3067 | reverse complement strand
TGTAATCACGGCGCAATTGGCGTTTAACCAAATCCATATAGGCTGGGTAAGGCGAATTACTGCGTGGTTTACGGGCGATATTTAAAGGTTTTTTGATGGCGGATTGGTACGTTTTTTCGTTTATCACTCCCTGCTCTTTTAATATCTCCAGCACTTGATTACGGCGTTTACGCGCACGCTCAGGAAAGCGCCGGGGGTCGTAATAAGAAGGCCCCTTGATGATTCCCACTAGTAACGCTATCTGATCGAGCTTGAGCTGTTCCGGCGAGCGACCAAAATAATACGAGCTAGCCAAACCCAAACCGTGTACGCCTTTATTACCATTTTGGCCCAGGTAAATTTCATTCAGGTAGGCCTCTAAAATTTCTGCCTTGTCATAATGCAGTTCCAATAACATCGCCATCAACGCTTCCACGGCCTTGCGCCAGTAACTGCGTTTATCGGTGAGATAGAAGTTTTTCACTAATTGCTGGGTCAGTGTGCTGCCACCCTGTTCAATTTTTCCCGCCTGAATATTCACCAGCAAGGCCCTCACGATACCTCGCCACGCAATGCCGTGGTGTTCGAAATAACCCCTATCCTCTACGGTAATCAGGCTTTCAATTAATAGCGGCGGCACCTGCTCTAACTGAATCAAGTCCCGGTCTTCATTATGATTTGGATAAAAGCCGCCGATCTTCATTGGTTCTAAGCGAAGCAGATCAAGGTTTTCGGCGATTTGATTTCCCGTGGGCAAATGACGAATATCACGCACCTCTGCCCCTGAAAAACTCACCACCACCTTGCGCTGGGGTTCAAGCCCATCGAGGAATTGAAATTCACGCGTATAGAAGTGCACACGGTTGGCACTGCGGCTATAGCTGCCCGGCTCTTTGACGGAGGGGTCATGACGATAACGCATCCGCACCAGCTCTTGCTCTAACTCTGCGCTTGTTAGAGAAAGGCCGCTATACAGCTCCAAAGGCCGAGCATAAATTTTGGCAGGCAAAGACCAGCGCTTACCATCAAAGCGCTGCTGCACCAATTGATCAAGCACAAGCGTTCCCAGGCAGGCCAAAACAAAGAAGCCCATTAACAAGCGCAATAACCACTTTCGGATCGCCGGCCCTCGGCCTGCCGGGCTCACCTTACGGGAGGCCGAGCCTCGCTTGGCAGAACTTGCTTTTTTACCCTTTTTCCCAGTAGATGCTCTTTTGCCGCTAGCTGCCATAATCCCCAAACACTGTTTTACGAAATAAAAGTCCGACATTCTACATGATGCAAAGCTACGCCAAACTTTCCTTAAGCGGTTATAATTCTTCAAAACGTTCATTCTCTCGTATAAAAAAGAAGGAATCCCCATGACCGATTACCACGTTTATGCCATTGGCAACGCTATTGTAGATAAAGAATTTGAAGTCAGCGATGAACTCTTTCAACTTGAGAGTATCACCAAGGGTCAGATGACGCTGGTAGAGGCGGACGAACAGCAAGAGCTGATCGATAAACTAAAATCCCGTTACGGCTTAAAGAAGCGGGCAAGCGGGGGCTCTGCAGCAAATACCGTTATGGCAACGCAATGTTTTGGCGGCAAGACCTTTCTTTCCTGCAAGGCAGCGGCCGATGAACCCGGTGATTTTTATGCCCACGACCTCGCCGCAGCAGGCATTCACAGCAACCTGAAGGTTGAGCGGGAAGCAGGCACCACTGGCCGCTGCGTGGTAATGGTGAGCCCTGATGCCGAACGCACCATGCATACCTGCCTGGGTATTGCCGGCAGCATCAGCGAAATGGAGCTGGTGCCAGACTTGATTGAGCTATCAGAATATTTTTATGTCGAGGGTTATCTGGTAACGTCCGATAGCGCCCGCGCTGCGGCCATCAAGGCTAAAACCGTCGCCAAAAATGCCGGTAAAAAAGTCGCCCTCACTTTTTCCGACCCCAGCATGGTGCAGCACTTTAAAACAGGCCTTGGGGAAATTATCGGCGATGGGGTCGACCTGCTTTTCTGTAACCAGGAAGAAGCACAGCTTTGGGCAGGTAGCGAATCCCAGGAAGAGATCATTGAAGCCCTGAAAAAAACCGCCAAGCAATTTGTTATTACCCTGGGGGCAGATGGGGCGCTTCTCTACGATGGAGAAAAAACCATTAATATTGCTCCCTATCCTACTCATGCTGTCGATACCAATGGCGCTGGCGATATGTTTGCCGGTGCATTTCTTTATGGCATCACTCACAACCTGGGGTTTGAAAAAGCAGGGCAGCTAGCGAGCTATGCCTCTTCCATCACCGTTTCACACTTCGGCCCCCGCCTAGATGCGGAGCAATACCCCTTGGTATTGCGAGATTTTCAGGCCTTATAAGCCATGAACTAAGTAAGCTGCAGCAAACCCAGCAGCGATTCATTAACTGCTGGGCATTCAGGCTGTTCGCTTATCAGTTTCACTGGCCGGAAGCGGCCTTAGGCTCCCTACCCGTACTCCCTGAAACTGGCTTACTATCAAACCAATACAGAATAGCTGGCAAAAGAAAAAACGTCACTATCAGCGCAAAGCCAATCGTT
>DFBZ01000123.1 GCA_002366835.1 Gammaproteobacteria bacterium UBA3067 | reverse complement strand
CCCGCTTCCAGAGTTGGCGTTTCAGTACGGAGATTATGCCTGTTGGCAGCAGCAATGGCTGGATGAAGCTCATCTACAAACGGCCCTGAATTTCTGGGTGGAACAAGTTTCTGATAAAGACCCTGTGCTGCAATTGCCGACGGATTTCCCTCGCCCCAACACACCCTCTTCGCCAGGGGCCTTGATTCACCACACTTTGCCGGTCTCGCTCACCCAAGACCTGTTGGCCCTGAGTGAGCGAGAAGGTGTCAGCCTTTTTATGCTCAGCCTTTCTGTCTGGCAGCTATTGCTTTCGCGTTACAGTGGGCAGGCCAAGTTTAACCTTGGCTCTCCTGTGGCGGGGCGCACCATGGCAGAAACTGAAGCCATGATTGGTTTTTTTATCAATACCGTGGTGTTTGGTGCTGATGTAGCAGAAGACCAAAGCTTTCGTGAATTCCTATATCAGGTGCGGGAGCAAAGTCTCGCCGGTTTCGCCCATCAGAATTTACCCTTTGAAATGCTGGTGGATGCTATACAACCTGAGCGTAGTCTCAGTCATTCGCCGCTTTTTCAGGTCTTTCTGAATGTACTAAATTTACCCTCCGCCAGCCGTGAAGTGGCTGACTTGCGCATTGAAGATCTAAGCGATGAACAACAAAATTATGCCGCCAAATTTGATTTAACCCTGTATGTGCAGCCGCAGGATGAAGGCTTAAAACTTTCCATGCTTTATCGCAGTGATTGTTTTTCGCCACAAAGTATCGAGCGACACCTGGCACATCTGGAAAGCCTGTTTAGCCAGTTGGTGGTTGATCTTGATCGGCCATTGGCAGCATTTCAGTTACTACAGAAAAATGAAAAATCTCTACTGCCAGACCCGTTACAAGCGCTGCCCTTAAAAGAATTTGTGTTACCCCAGCAACAAATATCTACACAGGCGCAAAAGCGCATTAAAGAAATTGCTCTCGTCGATATGGACGGAAACTGGACTTACGGGGAGTTGGAGCAGCGCAGCAACCAACTGGCCCACGCCCTGCAACAGGCAGGTTTGTTGGCAGAAGCACCAGTGGTAATTTATGGGCACAGAAGCGGCGCACTCGTGTGTGCTTTGTTAGCGATAATAAAAGCTGGCGGTGCATTTGTCGTGCTTGACCCCACTCACCCCGAGCAGCGTTTATTACTTGCTATGAAAGATGTCCAGCCGCAGGCTGCCTTACATCTTGAACCGGCAGGCTTGTTACCCGAAAACCTCGCGGCGGCTTTTTCTTTTCTACCTATACATTTGAGTGTGCCGGGTTTAAGGGGCTGGCAGCAGAAAAATAGTTTTTCTTCCTACAGCAAAGAAATGCCGCCAGAACAAAGCAAGCACCTCGATCAACTCAGTTATTTAATGCTCACCTCTGGCACCAGTGGAAAATCCAAAGTGATTCGCGGCAGCTTGCGTCCCATTACCGCTTTGCTGGATTGGTATCCGCGTAGCTTTGATGTTTCTGAAAAAGACCATTTCAGCCTCTTTTCCGGCTTGGGGCACGACCCTCTATTACGGGACATTTTCTTGCCCTTGAGCCTCGGCGCGAAAATAGTTATTCCTGATCCTGAATTAATGAAAAATCCAGATCAACTGCGCCAGTGGATGATGGAGCAAGCCCTTAGCGTCTGCCACCTCACCCCGGCATTGGCACAACTGATTACCCAAGATGCCGAAAAGAGCCCGCCCTGTGAATCATTACGTTACCTGCTATTTAGTGGTGATAAATTACATGGCCACACCTTAGAGCCGATAAAACAGCTTGCACCTCAGGCGGCGCTTATAAATTGTTACGGCTGCACCGAAACCCCTCAAATTCACAGTTGGCATCAGGTGAATGATAAGGATAAAGGATTAATCCCTGTGGGGCAGGGCAGTGAATACAGTCAATTATTGTTGCTAGACAAGCGCCAGCGCTTGGCGGGCATTGGTGAAATGGCGGAAATTTATGTGCGTTCGCCTTACCTTGCTCTGGGTTATAAAGATGAAGACAAAGCCGTAAATAGATCGGCTTTTATCAATAACCCGCTTGATGCCGAGAACGGAAAAAAATCGACCAAAGCCATGTTGTATCGCAGTGGAGATTATGGCCGTTATCGAGCCGATGGTTCTGTGGAGGTGCTGGGTCGACACGATTTCCAAGTCAAAATACGCGGTTATCGTATCGAGCTGGAAGACGTTTCAGCCTGCATTAAATCCATTACAAGTATTCAACAGGTGGTGGTGTGTTTAGAAACAAACGAAAATGCTTTCGAAAAAACACAACTGGTGGCCTATTTATGTACGCCTGAATTAAACAGTGAAACACTGCGCGCACAATTACGCGAACATTTACCTGACTACATGCTACCAAATGCGTTTATTGCCGTAGAAAAAATACCTTTAAACCCTAACGGTAAATTGGATCAAGCGGCATTAAAGCGTCTTGCGTCTGAGCAAAGTTGCCCCTTTAAAGCCCCAGAGAGAGAAAGCGAAATCACCCTCGCTGCCATTTGGGCAGACGTACTACAACGCCCACGCGTGGGCGTAAATGAAAACTTTTTTGAATTGGGCGGCCAATCATTGCTTGCGACACAGTTATTAGCACGGGTAAATAATCATTTTAAAATCGAGCTGCCACTAAAGATGGTCTTTGAACTAACCAGCATAGAAAGCATGGCCGATTATATCGATACCGCCTTATGGGCGCGCGAGCAGGCCAATCAAACACCCACAGAAGAAGGTGATGATTGGGAGGAGCTGGAACTATGAGCAAAGAAGTAGTGCAGCTTATTTCACAGTTACGTAAAAAAAATATTAATCTTAAATTAAACGGTGACAAGTTAAAAATTAATGCACCACCGGGTGTGCTAAACAATGAAATTAAAAACGCCTTAAAAGAAAATAAAAGCGCCATTGTCGAATTTCTAAAAAGTGCGCAATCAGGTTCGGAATCACTCATACAGCCCATCACACGCAGTGGCGATATTCCTCAATCTTTCGCTCAGGAAAAACTGTGGTTTCTGCATCAGCTTCAGCCTAGCGCCAGTTATAACATGGCAAACGCCTTGACGATTCACGGGCCTTTGCAAATAGAAATACTAAGCCAGGCATTTCAGAGCACCATTAAACGTCACGAGATTTTGCGTACACATTTCGCTACTAACGGTGATGGTTTGGCAGTGCAAACTATCACAGACAACGTTGATTTCGATGTGCCAGTGATTGATTTGTCTGCTTTGGATGAGGCCGAGCAAAATACCAAAGCGCAAGACCTCGCCTTGCGAGAAGCGCAAACCGGCTTTGACCTCAGTCACGCGCCCTTATTACGCGTTAAAGTGTTAAAGCGAAACGAACATGAGCATATTCTATTGCTCTGCCTCCATCATATTATTGCCGATGGCTGGTCGCTGGGCGTTTTGGTGAGAGATGTCATGCTCACTTACGCGAGCCTTGGAAAATCCGGCTCGGCCTCATCTCAAAAGCCCTTGCCTGAACTCACTATTCAATATGCAGATTATGCCCAGTGGCAACGTGAACGACTCAGTGGCGAGCGCGGTGCCCGTAGTGTGGCCTACTGGCAGAAAGCCTTGGCAGGCGTGCCCGATTTATTAGACTTGCCCACCGATAAGGCACGGCCCGAGCAACAATCCTTTGCTGGTGCCGCTCACTTTTTTTCCTTTAGTGCTAAAGAGACCCTCGCACTAAAACAATTCGCGCAAGAGCACGATCTCACCTTGTTTATGCTTTTGTTGGCAGCATTCCAGGTCTTGTTAGGGCGGCTTGCCCAGCAAGAAGATGTCAGCGTCGGTGTGCCGGTGGCAGGGCGGGATAACGCACAGGCCCACCCCTTAATTGGCTTTTTTATTAATGCCTTGGTACTTCGGGGTGATATGCGTGGCAACCCCACGCTGCAAGAATATTTGCAGCGGGTGCGCAAAACCACACTGGGGGCCTTCGAGCACCAAGACGTGCCCATGGAAGAAGTGCTCAAACAGCTGCCTTTACGCCGCAATGCTGCGTTTAATCCAGGTGCACAAGTGGGCTTCAGTTGGCAGGCTGGGCTGGGGCAGCAACTGCCAGAAGATGCACTGCAATCCGTGACGGAGCTTTCTGTTGAACCTTTCGATGTGCCGCACACCAGCACCATCCAAGATTTAACTCTCTCTCTGTGGGAAGGAAGCGAAGGTATAGAAGGGCGACTCGAATACGCCAGTGATTTATTTCTTGCCGATACCATTTCCCAATGGGTGGAATATTATCGTTACCTGCTGAATACCTTTACCCAAAAACCGGATGAAAGCATCAGTAATCTGGAGCTACTGCCCGAAGAAAAGCTGATAGAGGTTTTAGGTTTTGACCCCTATGGCGTAGAACAAATTAAGCCCCTAAGCCCCATGCAGCGGGATATTTATCTCGATGCCAGCATTAACCCCCAGTCATTGCAAAATAGCATGGCATACACCCTCCCGCTAAAGGGCGAAGCGAATACAACCCAATGGCAAAACGCACTGAATAAACTGGTGGCGGCAGAACCGATGTTGCGCACAAAGTTTGTCAGTACAGGGCATACGCAGGGAGAGGGTCTATATCAAGTGGTGCAAAAGCATCGCCACCATAACTTGCACATCCTCGACTGGCGGCCAAAAAAATTAACAGCACAAACGCTGAACAAACAACTTAAAGAATTATTAATTCAGCCCTACGATATCAACCAAGGCGATTTATTTAGCCACTATCTTATTTTAGTAAGCGAATCAGATTATGTGCTTGCCGCAGCCACTCATCATATAAACAGCGATGGCGTGGGAATGTCGGCCCATGCTCGAAAATGGCTGACTTACTATGCGTTGATAGCAGGCGAGGGCGTGAGTATCCCTCACACCAAACAAAATTTTCAGCAACAAGTAACACAAATACGTTCGAAAACCGATCGCCTAGAAACGCTGGATTATTGGCGTGAAAAATTTCGTCATGTAGAGCCGCTTGTATTCTCCCTGCCTTCACAAAAAACTGAGCAGAATCACGACGAACGTATCACACTGAAAATGCCCGTAGAGGGCGCGCACTGGCGCGAGGTTAATGCCTTCTGCCGCAAGCAGCGCATAGTGCCAGCCCTTTATTTTAAAATGCTCTATGGTTATTTAGTAAAACAGTATTGTCGCCCGAGTGAAGATTTTGAAATTGCGGAGTTTAATGCAGGGAGAAATCAATCTAACCTTTACGATTTAGGCATCTACTACAATCAGCAGCCCTTTGTTTTTAATAAGCAAAGTTTGAATGGTGAAAATGCCTTTGTCGATGTGCTTAAATATGGGCGAGACGAACAAAAAAATAACAAAAAATATCGCCATATTTCCATTGGGAAAAAGTTACGCATTTCCCCGCCGGGGCCACTCATCTTCACCTACAACTATTACCATTTTGATCAAGCGATTTGTTTTTCCGGTGAGGAAGTGTCTGGTAGTGTTCTTCCCCCAGTGATGGATCAAAGTGTACAGTTTGTTGTTAACGAAAATGGCGATAATATCAGTCTAAATTTGGACTATAGTACCCGCCTTTTCAGAGATTACAATTTTCTTGAGCGGCTTCATTTCCTAAGTGAGCAAATACTCTCTTCGCCGGATATAAAATTAAAAGAATTCGAACTGCTACTACCCCGCGAACGTCAATTATTAGCCAGCATGAACGCCTTGGCGCAGCGCCCACCTTCTGATAAGGCTTTAATAAAAACGAATAATGTACAAACCTTATTCGAACAACAGGTAGAAAAAACACCAGCAGCGATTGCGATTCGTTACCAAAATGAAGTAATCACTTATTCGGAATTAAACCAGCGCGCAAATCAGCTTGCATACTATTTAAGAGAAGCAGGGGTAGGGCGAAACCAGTTAGTGGCAATTTGTTTACCCCGTTGTTTAGAAATGATGGTGGCGCTTCTAGGCGTATTAAAAGCAGGTGCCGCTTATCTGCCTCTTGATCCTGATTATCCTGAAGAACGACTTTCAACTATCTTAAACGATAGCGATGCCGCCGCACTGATTGTCTTAGAGAGCAGTAGCGAAAAAATAGGCGCTGCAACAAAAAATTATGCAGGTCTGCTCATTGATCTGGAAGAAAAAAGCACTGACCTGCAAAAACAGCAAACAGTAAACTCCCAGCATATCAATGAATGTGATGATCTTATCTATGTAATTTATACCTCTGGCTCTACGGGTTTGCCAAAAGGCGCAGGCTTGAAACACCGAGGAGAGTTGAATTTACTCAATTGGTATGTGCGAGAATTTGAGATAAATGACCAGTCGCGGGTGATGATGCTGAGCGCATTTGGTTTTGATCTCACCCAAAAGAATTTATTGGCCCCGCTGGTGAGTGGTGCAGAATTAATTTTGCCCGAAGGCGAACTTATTGATGCAGTAAACATATCCAGACAAATCGAAAAATACCAAGTGTCTTTGGTCAATTGCGCCCCC
>DFBZ01000158.1:39978-44296 GCA_002366835.1 Gammaproteobacteria bacterium UBA3067 | reverse complement strand
TGGGTTATTTCCTTAGCGGCGAAGAAAAGTCCCGGCTGGAGAATTACCTTGCGTCTTGTTGACCGGCGTTTTACGGTAGACCTGCTCAAATCAATCACAATAAATAAATTAATCACGCACTGAGCCCACCTGAAACATGAGCATTGCCGTTAGCACACGAAATATCATCTCCATTGGTGAGTTAAACCAGCGCGTTCGCAACTTGCTGGAAGGCGAGTTTCCCGCCATCTGGATCGAGGGGGAAATTTCCAACCTTGTAAAGCCATCCTCAGGCCACCTCTATTTCACCTTAAAAGACAGTAACGCGCAGGTTCGAGCGGCAATGTTTAAGGGTAATAACCGCTTCCTCACGTTTACACCACGCAACGGTACGCAGGTAATGGTACGTTGCCGGGTGAGTCTCTATGCACCTCGCGGTGACTATCAGATTATTGTGGACAGCATGGAGGAGTCGGGCGAAGGGGCCTTGCGTCGGGCCTACGAACAACTTAAGCGAAAACTTGCCGATGAGGGGCTCTTCGAGCACGAATATAAGCAAGAGATTCCGCGCCACCCGCAGACAGTGGGGGTCGTGACATCCCCAACAGGTGCAGCCATTCGCGACATTCTCACCGTTTTTAAACGGCGATTCCCAGCAACCGAGATAATTCTTTTTCCGAGCATGGTGCAGGGCGAAGGTTCCGCGCAAAATATCGCCCGAATGATTGAAAAAGCCAATCAGCTTAAAAACTGCGATGTTCTAATTGTCGGTCGCGGCGGGGGTTCTTTGGAGGACTTATGGGCCTTTAATGAAGAAATCGTAGCGCGTGCAGTTTTTACTTCCACTATTCCTGTTATTTCCGCAGTGGGTCATGAAATTGATTTCACCATTGCTGACCTGGTGGCCGATATGCGTGCAGCCACACCTTCTGCCGCCGCTGAATTGCTCAGCCCTGATCAGCTGGAATACCACGCCACCATTGCCAACCAGGCACAACAGCTCAGTAATTTGATGCGGGATAAAATACTGACGAACCGGCAACACCTTGGTCATCTCCAAAAGCGCCTTAAACATCCCGGCCAGACCCTGCAAGAGCAGGTGCAGCGCCTGGATATGCTGGAGTCCCGGTTGAAAAACGCCCTGCAATACCAACTATCTCAACAAAAATCCACCCTGGAAAATTGCGCCACACGCTTGCGCCTGAACTCCCCTCAACTACAATTCGAGCAACAGTTGGAAAATATTCAGCAGCTTCGCCAAAGGCTTGATCGCAGCATGGAGCACATGATGTTGCTGAAGCAACAAGCCCTGCAGCACAATGGGCAGAGGCTGGATGCGCTTAGCCCTTTGGCAACGCTGTCGCGGGGTTATTCCATAACACGCAAAAAAACGAGCGCGCACAAAAAATTGACTCTGATAAGACATTTCAATGATGTAAAGGTTGGAGACAGGCTGCGCAGCGAAGTGAGCGATGGCACTATTTATTCCACAGTGACTGAAACCAGTCTTGAGAACTCAATTTACCCCGATAAGGACATCAACAAATGAAGGCTTCCTTTCAGCAATACAGCTCTCTCTTCGCCCTACTCGTTTTCACCTTAACATTAAATGCTTGCAGCACTGTTTTACAGGAGGTTCTGAAAGAGCCAGAGGTGTCCGTAGGTGAATTCAAGCTTGTTAAGGCGGGGCTGATAAACCAAACCTTTTCTCTTAAATTAATCGTAACCAATCCAAATCAAATACCCCTTCCCATCAAATCATTTAACTACAGTATTCAGCTGGCAGGTGATGAGTTTGCAAGCGGCAATACTGCCCAGCCTTTTAGCATTCCTGCAAAGGGCTCCGAGAGCATCGACCTCACCATAAAGTTAAATCTTTTACGCTCTAGCTCACACCTTATTAATATCGTTAAAAGTGGCTCACAAAGCATTCACTACCAAGTAAACGGCAACATAGGTATTGATCTGCCGTTAATGGCCGCTGTACCTATCAATAAAGAAGGCAGCATCAACTTAAGCCGGTAAATAAACCATGATACTAGCTCTTCGTTTAGTTTTTTTTAGTGCGCTATGTGTTTTTTCTCACCTTGCTCTAGCCCTCCCTCAAGCAGACCCAGTGCCTGGAGGAGTCGTGCTGATAAATATTGATATTGATGATTTCAGTGCACCACAAGCCTATTTTAATAAACGCCGATTAATGGTTCATCAAAGTGAAGCCAGCTGGATAGCCGTAGTCGGCATACCGCTGAGCACCTCTGTGGGCAAGCATCAAATTGAAGTGAAACCAAATAGAGGCACGCCTTTTCATTTGGATTTTGAAGTTAAAAAGAAGGTGTATGAATCCCAGTATTTAACTATAAAAAATAAACGCCAGGTGAACCCTAATAAACAAGACCTGGATCGTATCGGCAAAGAAAAAAAGGAAATGAATCAGGTTTATTTAAGCTGGACAAAACAGAACAAAGACCTCATCCCATTTATAAAACCGACTCAAGGCCCCTACTCCAGCCCCTTTGGTTTAAGGCGTTTTTTTAATAAACAGCCACGCAACCCCCATAGCGGAATCGACATTGCAGCCGCAGAGGGGAGCCCCATCATTGCACCCGCTGATGGAGTAGTACGTGCCAGTGGTCATTATTTTTTCAACGGAAAAACTGTTTTGATTGATCACGGCCAGGGTTTAGTGAGCATGTTTTGCCATATGAGCAGTATTAATGTGCAACTTGGCCAAGGTATTAAGCAAGGCCAGCGTGTAGGGTCTGTGGGGCAAACCGGGCGTGCCACCGGGCCGCACTTGCACTGGAGTGTTAGCCTTAATAATGCCCGAGTTAACCCCTTATTATTTCTAGACTAGCCAAACACTTATTGAGCTCTTCACTTTCTGTATTTTTAATACATCCCTTATGAAAGAAAAAAGCGCCTCCGAATTACGAATTCAAGCACGTGAAGAAAAAATCATAAAGTGCGCACTGGAAATTATTGATGAATCAGGGTTTGCTTCACTTCGAATGGAGACTCCTCACAAGCGGGCTGAATGCACCAAGGGCACCCTCTATAACCACTTTATAAACCGTGAAGATTTACTCTGCGAGATTGCGACGCGCTACAGTATTTCCATAGTGGCCTACTTCAAACGAATGGAGTCATTCAGAGGTAATACAAGGGAGCAGATCATGGCTCTGTTTCTCGCTTACCAGACTTCTTATTTTAGCAACCCGGCGCTTTTTGCCTCGGCATTGCAGCTCCAAAACCAATCATTAATGGCGCGCGGTTCAGAAAAAAGACTTAACAATTACCGTAAAGAAGAAATGCGCCTCATACTGCATATCACTCATATTATTCAAGATGCTCTGGATGAAGGGCATACCGATACGCAATACCAGGGGAAAGTGTTTGAACTGGCCTTTACAGGCTGGGCAACTGCCTTCGGCAATATTTCGCTGATGATGTCCAGCCAAGGGGCCTTTCTCATCCAGCAGGCCGACAAAGAGCAACAGCTTTTTCTAGCCACCAATCTTTTCCTTGATGGCCTGGGATGGCTACCTCTATCAAAGGATTTTGATTACAAAAAAACATGGGGTAACGTTGGCGGGCGCTACTTTAAGGAAGAGTTAGAAACGCTACGCCAGGAATAGGTTTTTCTCTCCCACCTAGACCTTGTTAAATCCCTTCTCGCGTTCAGTTCGCGTTATAATCCCCGTTTTCCATTAAAGTGCTATCAAACTATGTCTTTACTTCGTCTCCGCGATATTTGCGTCAGCTTCGGCGGCCCTGCCTTGCTCGATCATGTCAACCTCACTCTTAATAAAGGCGAGCGCGTGTGCCTGGTGGGGCGCAATGGCTCTGGCAAATCTACCCTGTTAAAAACCATTAACGGTGAAATTCGTCCTGACGATGGGCTTATTGAGACCACCGGCGCGCTGACGATCGCAAGGCTGGAACAGGAAGTACCTCGTGACTACGAAGGCACTGTCTTTGACCTTGTGGCGCTAGGGCTGGGGGATATGGCCCCCTTAATTCAAGACTACCAACACCTCACCACCGAGCTAGCGGAAAACTACAGTGAAGAAGCCCTCAATAGGCTGGAGAGAGTACAAAAAGAGCTAGAAGCCAAAGATGGCTGGGCACTGGAGCAACAAGTCAGCCAGGTCCTAAGCCGCCTGAGTCTCGATGGCGAGTTAAGATTTGAATCACTCTCCGGCGGCCTAAAGAGGCGCGTACTGCTCGCCCAGGCGCTGGTGAAAGACCCGGACATTCTCCTGTTGGATGAGCCAACAAACCATCTGGATATTGACTCCATCCAGTGGTTAGAATCCTTCTTACTCGGTTTCCCATGCTG
>DFBZ01000158.1:38888-39935 GCA_002366835.1 Gammaproteobacteria bacterium UBA3067 | reverse complement strand
TGGCCCGGTGATTACGAAAACTACTTACGCCGGAAACAAGAATCGCTGGATGCGGAAGAAAAACAAAACGCGCTATTCGATAAGAAACTTGCGCAAGAAGAAGTATGGATACGCCAAGGCATCAAGGCACGACGCACCCGCAATGAAGGCCGCGTGCGCAACCTTGAAGCACTGCGCAAAGAGCGCTCTGAACGACGAAACCAAGTGGGTAAAGTTCGCTTAGAGGTTTCCACTGGAGAAAAGAGTGGCCAAAAAGTTATCGAAGCCAATAATATCTCCTACCAATACGGCGACAACCGCCTGGTTAATGATTTTTCCACACTCATTCTACGCAAGGACCGCATAGGCATTGTCGGCCCAAATGGTGTTGGTAAATCAACTTTGTTGAAACTGTTACTCGGGCAACTTACCCCCGACCAAGGGGAAGTAAAACTCGGCACCAATCTTAAAGTCGCCTATTTTGATCAACTGCGCGGCCAGCTCGATGAAGCATTATCCGTTCGAGACAACCTTGGTGAAGGCAAAGACACCGTCACGATTAATGGCAGAGATAAGCATGTCATTGGTTACCTGCAGGATTTTCTATTCAGCCCCGAGCGCGCCAATACGCCGGTAAAAGCACTTTCCGGCGGAGAAAAAAACCGCTTACTTTTGGCCAAACTTTTTGCACGCGAATCGAACCTGCTTATTCTCGACGAACCGACCAATGACTTGGATATCGAAACCCTCGATCTACTGGAAGAACTTGTTGCTGATTACCCCGGCACTCTGCTTATCGTTAGTCACGACAGGACCTTTTTAAATAACGTTGTTAGCAGCACCTTCGTGTTTGAAGGCCAGGGTCAAATCAATGAGTATGTAGGTGGCTACGATGACTGGTTGCGCCAACGGCAGTCAGTGGATACGAATGAGCTTAGCGCTGCTCAAAGTAATAAAAGCCCCGAAAAAATGAAGGAACCCAGCGGGCTGAAGGAAAAAGCTAAGCTAAGTTATAAAGACCAGAGAGAACTCGACTCTTTACCAAAAACCCTGCAAGACTTAGAAGAT
>DFBZ01000158.1:11986-38792 GCA_002366835.1 Gammaproteobacteria bacterium UBA3067 | reverse complement strand
AAGTGTTAGGAGTTTATGCCGATGAACTATCCGTATTAAATTGTTCCACTAAACTTTGAAGTTTTACAGCCAGCGCTGTCATTTCATCCGCAGCGCTACTGGTTTCCCGCGCACCACTCGCTGTGTTTTCGGAAAGATCATTAATATTGTGAAGATTACGATTTATTTCTTCTGAAACAGCGCTTTGCTCCTCAGAGGCCGTGGCGATTTGCATGGTCATATCGTTAATACTTGAAACTGCAGAGGTAATGATTTCCAGTGACTCGGCGGCTTCTTTTGCCTTGCTTACCACCTCCTTGGCTTGATCACGCCCTACGCCCATTGCACTAACCGCTTCCCGCGTGCCTGCTTGCAGTTTCTCTATAGTATTTTCGATTTCTGAAGTGGACTCTTGCGTTTTTTGCGCCAGACTACGTACTTCGTCAGCAACCACGGCGAAACCACGACCATGCTCACCGGCCCTCGCCGCTTCAATCGCCGCATTCAGAGCCAGTAGATTCGTTTGTTCGGCAATGCCTTTAATAACATCCAGCACAGCACCAATCTCCTCACTCCCTGACTCCACCTTATTTATAACGTTAGAGGCGTTCTCCACATCATTGGCCAAACTAAGAATGGATTCCTCAACACCTTTAACGACTTTGCTACTATTTTGCGCCTCGCTCTCCGCACTGCTGGTGGCCTCAGCAACATTATGCGCGTTACTCGACACGTCATTTACTGTTGCACTCATTTCTGTCATCGCCGTGACAACTTCTTCCGTTTCCTTGTGTTGGTTATTGAGGTTTTCGTCGCTTCTGCTGGTAACAGCAGAGACCTCTTCAGTGGCCGCTGCCAATTGCCTTGCGCTGTCGCCAATTTCACTAATTAAGTGTTCGAATTTCGACAGCATGATGTTAAAAGCACCAGCCATGTCTCCGATTTCATCTTTTGTATCAATTTTAGCTCTCAAAGAAAGGTTATTTTCAGAGCCTACTTCGCCCATTACTTTACTCAGTGAAACAATGGGCCTGGTTAAGGCATTCGCAAAGTAGATCCCAAACGCAACAGCTACGCCTAGTATGATCAGCACCAGGGTGACGGTTGTTGCGGCAATATCCTTTATTAACTGATCCCTCGCCTGGAATACTTCTTCCGCATCAATTTTGCTGACCATCGCCCAGTTTAAACCGCCAAACTGAAAGGGAGTATAAGCCGCTAAGACCTCGACGCCTCTATAATCCTTAAGGGTATTAACCGCCGTCTTTCCTGCCAAGGCTTCATTCAGTGCAGCAGACTTTAAGGGCAACACGCCTATTATGGTGTTTTTGGCCCTGATGTCCGCCACAACCATTTCTTTTACTCCCTGCTTTGCAAGCCCGGCAAGAAAACCTTCCCTGTCTTCAATCATATTGCGGCTATTACTTCTTGGCAGATAATCACTGCCTACCACATAGCTCTCACCTGTTTCCCCCATTCCTACTGACGCCCACTTTTGCCCACTTGTCATAACATTATCGATACGATCTATGGGCATTTGAAATATCAAAACACCGGTCATTTTACCATTATCAAAAATCGGGGATGATATAAAGGAGGCACTTGATCCATAGGATGGCGTGTAGGGGGCATAGTCTGTAAACACCACGTCATTCATGTCATTTAATTTTGCCGCTTGGCGAAAGGACTCGGCCAAGCCGGAGTCTTTGTAGGGGCCTGTGAGTAATGAGGTGGCAAAATCAAGTTCTTTGAATACGCTATATACGACCTTTCCAGTCTTGGCGCTGACTAAAAATATATCGTAGTAACCAAATTCTTCTTGATACTGGCGTATATGAGGGTGGTATTTTTTGTGAAGCCAGGAGTATTCAGAACCATCCCCCGCGTCGTCAAGTTTATGCTTTTCTCCAAATGGGAACTTACTGCTTACAATATACTTGTCCTGTAAAACCACTGCATGTTCGTCCATCATGGAAACTAGGTTTTCTGGAACAAGATTGCGGCCACTATTATTTTCTGTATAGCGGGGCAAAAATTCCTGACGATAAAAATTTCTTAAATTATTGCGAGCGGCCTGACGATCCAAAACCATTTCATTTGGAGCACGCTTAAAAGATGAAGATAACATGCGTGTAGCGTTAATGATCATTTTATCATTGGAAAGGGTGATTACCTGGCTTTTTATCTGCGTCAGATAATCTCTTAGCTGCACTTTCTTTGTTTCACGCATAGATAGCAGCTGCTTTTCTGCTTTATCTTGAAGCGCGTTACCAGACTCTTTAACCGCAAGCTGACCTATCATTGGAGCCGCTAACAAAAGTGGAAGTATCGCTAGCGTTAATCCGTAAGCAACTACTTTTCCCTTTAAACGCATAATTATCCCACCATCAATATAAACCAATAAAGGTATTACTATGTGTTCCCTTAGGGTGCCAACAATAACTAACAAAGCTTTTTAAAAGTGTAGATGAAATATTATTTAAAGTGATGCTAATCAAAAAAAACGACACCCCCATAAAGCCATGACAAATTATCTGGCTTATTCCGATGAACACTCAGAAAGTTGAGCGCTTTGATCGTCCTTTTTTGTACTGTTTCCGAGCCTATTATGCGGCGACTGAGGCTCACTCCCCTTAGCGTTAGCCGGAAGGCAGTCTTCTGGAGGCCCTTTAATACCAATATGGTAGGCAGCAAAACCTGGCATCACCACCTGATTAACGGCCATTCCTATAATACGTCCATCAAAGGGTGCAACAATGTGGCTTTCCTCGTTGGTAATAGGGTCGGCCACTGTTCCTAACACCTCTCCCTTATTTATTTTGTCACCTAATTCAACGCGGCTAAAAAGAATACCCCCTGCATCGGCCCGCAGCCAACGAGACTGGTAATACGTGGGCTCTGGATCCCCCCAGGAAAATGCTCTTGAATACATTTCTTGTGTTTTTAACAAGCTATAAACACTTTTCACCCCCTGCTCGACTTGCTCAGCTTGCAAACGCATGGACTCGCCCGCTTCCAGCGTGACAGAGGGAATACCGAACTGTACTGCTGCGTGCCTTAACATTCCTGGCTCACCTTGACTATGCACCACCACAGTTTCATCAAAACCATGGGTAAACTCTACAACGTCAGTGCGAGTCATATCTGCCCTGACCTGAAGCAGATTTGTGCGACGTAATGAGCCAGTATGAAGGTCAATAAGACGGTCGCAGTGAACAATCACCTCGTTAAACAAAGAGTGGGCAATGCGCGCAGCAAGGCTTCCTTTCGCATCACCGGGAAAGGCACGGTTCAAGTCTCTGCGGTCAGGTAGATAACGTGAAGCCCGCTGAAACCCTTTTAGATTTACAATTGGAATACCGACAATTTTTCCGCTCAACTTTTGCGGATCGATGTCGTACATAACGCGACGAATGATTTCTACACCATTTAGTTCATCACCATGGATGGCGGCGGTCATGCAAAGGGTTTTTCCTGGATTTTTACCGTTGATCACTAATACGGGTGTGGGAATAGTGAGCCCGGCAATTGTCACCTTGGGCGACCAGGCTAACCGGGTTGCGGTAGCGGGTGGCACTTCGGACCCGAGAATAATAAACTTTTCCGGTTTTTGATTAATTAAAACCTGCTCTGGCGACTTAATATTCGAAGGTGATTTAACGGCCGTAGGCTCTGCATCGGCAGATGGTGTAGCTACGATTTCCGACTGAGCTGCACCCACAGGGACGATTTCTGGCACAGGTGGTAGTGCGACTTCTTTCAAGTTAACGCTGGGGGCAACCGGTGGGTTTTCACCGCCCTTCACCAAGCTGGTCTCTAAATTGCTAAGATTAGTCGCATCATCTTTACTTATTTCTTGCTCTGCGTATCCAAGCTGGGAAAAAATAAGCACAAGTCCGAACAGCCAGCCCCTAATCCTTCGATTCATATTAATTAATACCGTCGCTTTATTTTCTTTCATAAGGATTCTATTGAAGCGTCCCCTTTAAGGCGTGCCTTTTGTGAAAGGCCTATCGCTAACGCTACACGTTCATTTATATCAACAGGGAGAGAGTCTAAAGACTCCACTTGGTCGAGCATTTTTAACAAGCCTGCTCCATTGGCAATTTGTACATTTAATCCAGGGCGCGCATTTAACTCTAGCATAAGGGGGCCCAGCTCTTCGTCGAGCACGATGTCCACACCCAGGTAACCTAGGCCAACGGTATCAGCACATTTTGTAGCCAGCTCCAGGATATTGCGCCAGTGTGGTATCTGAATATTGTCAGTGCTTTCTCTGGTGTCCGGATGGATATTGCAAAATTGTTCTCGATACACACCTCCGCATGTCTGGCCGGTGGCAATATCTATCCCGACCCCCATCGCCCCTTGATGCAAATTAGCTTTCCCCTCTGATTCGCGGGTCGGTAAACGCAGCATTGCCGCAACCGGTAGGCCCTTAAAAACGATCACCCGAATATCTGGCACACCCTGGTAGCTAATAGAGGCAAACATAGGGTCGAATTTGACGCGATACTCAATAATAGCCTGGTCTTTAAGACCCCCTAGGCTATACATGCCGCTGAGGATATTGGAAGTATGGTGAGCAAGGTGATCTAAGTCGATGAAGTCGCCCCCCGCTTTACAAAAACTTTTACCATTGCGACCGGTCACCACCAGTATTCCGCTGCCACCACTTCCATGCGCTGGTTTGATCACGAAGTCATTGTGTTTTTCGAGAAAGGGGGCAAGCTGTTTGATTTGATGATAAATTTCAACAACACCCAAAAGTTTCGGAACGGCAATGCCATGCTGCAGTGCCAGCTCCTTAGTTTTGAGCTTGTTATCCACCAACGGAAACAAGCGACGGGGGTTGTAGCGCATAATCAGATCGGCATTGCGACGATTAATGCTGAGGATACCTTGACGCTTCAATTTCCAGGGGGAGCAGATCATACGACTTAGCGCTCGATACTTTTCATTTCGCGGAACCGGTAAAGCTCAAGCAAACGGTAACCGTTATATCGACCCACCCACAAACACCCAGCCAAAATCACCAGCAATAGCTCGGGAAACACAAACATCACATACATTAGCTGTTCGCTGGTCATGGCCAAATAGCCCAGTATCGCCACTACCAAGCTACCCAAGCCCTGTAAAATGGCATCACGAGCGCCGCTTTCTTCCCAGGTAATAGACATGCGCTCGATCGTCATCGCCATAATTACCATGGGAAATAAGGCGACGGACAGCAGCCTCTCGGCTTCCAGTTGGTTGCTTACCATGCTGATGAGAAGCATTAAAATCACCACAATAATGAGAATAGAAGCAAGACGAGGGATTAATAACAGCATGAGCCGCTCGAGATAAAAGCGAATCATCAAACCAAAGGCGACGATCATACTAAAGAGCAAGACACCCCAAAGTAGTTGGGTTTCCCTGAAGGCCAAGGCAATCAATATTGGCATAAAGGTGCCAAAAGTGCTGATTCCCACCAGAGTACGCATAAATACAACGATCAGCGCGCCAATGGGCACCATTAACAACAAACGATATATATTTTGGCTTTGCACGGGCAAAGCCAAAAGGGAAAACTCAGTAAAGACTGAGTTCGCGTGCTCAGCCCCGCTTCGCGCCACGTCGATTTGCTCTTTGTAAGATTTAGTGACGGAAAAAGTGGCGTCCACCAGTTTTCCGCCAGTTAAGTGAAACAAGGTATCATCCCCCACCTTCCAGGCAAGAAAATTGGCAGGAATGCCGCGTTCACTGGTTAGGGGGTTAAATGTGAGCCATTTTTGACCATTATGTACTTGTAGTAGGGGTTCTAACTGGCTGTGGCTTGAGGCGTCCGATGTGGTAATACCCCACAAAATACGCGCGGGAATCCGAACACCTTTCAAAACATTAATTATTTCTTTTACCCACTGCTCTGCGCTGTTTGCGTTATTGCGCAGCAGTTCCACATTTTCATTGGGTGTAGGTGAATTGAGCTGCTGAAGAATCTCAGCGGTATAGGTCGCCACATCTGCAGAGGTGGTTCTCGCTTCATCTAAAACGGACTGAATCGCTGACGCATAAGGCTCTGGGTAGTCAGGTGCCTGTGGAAACGCGGGGCGACTCTGCCAGGCTCCTTGCTGCTCAGAACGCGCCACCGCAATGCGGTAATAAAGGCTTTTAAGATCACGCGCCCGCCTGATCGCCCATTGCGCTTTACGGTTATCCCCCTCGTCTTGTACGGCAAGGCCAAAACCACCCGAAATAAAGTCCTCATCGAGCTTTAAATAGCCTGGAATAACATTCGGCAGGTAGAGTTCCATGATCGCTGGCCCGCCATCACCCTGAAAGTTGAGTTTGGCTTGCACCATCCACACTTCGGTACTTTGCTGGGGTTTTAGCGGTAAACCAAGAACGCTCACCTTGTAATAACAGATGCTAAAACCCACTGCAGCTAATAATAATACCCAAGCTCTAACAACGTTGCGTCCCATACAGCCTTTCCCTTTACTATTTCAGCGGCGTGAGCAACTCTAGTGAATCTGCCCTGGGTTCAAGTGGGTCGCCACATGCTGCTTGAGTTAAAAATGTTTCTGACGCATCCACTACAGCAACGTCTTTCAAGAACTGGCGGCCTAACAATACCGGGTAAATAAATAGGCTGCGATCGGCAAGAGTAAACTCCGAGCTATGAGACCGCCCATCGAAGCAAAACTCCAGAGATACGATGGAACGGCGGTCATGCTCACCATCGTGGTTTTTAATTCGCACCTTGCGAGTACGACGGCGTTCAAAGGTTTGTAACTGCCGCGCACCCTTATCATCTTCAAAAACCAAGTCAAAACGAACCCAGCGTTTGCCGTCTTTGCGAAACACGTTAACGTTTTCAGCATGAATGGAAGAGGTTTTAGCGCCGGTATCCAGCTTGGCTTTCAGTAAGGTCGACGGAGAGCCTATGCTGATTTTTTCTACCCAACCAGCAATGACCTTGCCGGGGTTTGCGCTATCACTAAAGGCAAAAGGAGAATGAAGCGCGAAAGAAAAAAATAGAGCGCACCCACACAGGAGCGTATGAAATCCCACTTTCTGCTTGAACAGAGAAACCATAGAGAGAACACCGATAATAGAATGACACGCTTAATAAT
This sequence comes from Gammaproteobacteria bacterium UBA3067, assembly GCA_002366835.1. Classification (GTDB taxonomy): domain Bacteria; phylum Pseudomonadota; class Gammaproteobacteria; order Pseudomonadales; family UBA3067; genus UBA3067. The sequence goes on along the minus strand of DFBZ01000158.1, from coordinate 31,695 downwards.
AGTTGAAACAGAACCTTAAGCCTAGAAACCGCAGTTGGCCGGCCCAAGCTGGAAGTTTACACTTCTATAGTAAGTTATTCTAAAAATAGAGCTTTCACCTGTTAGGTGACCTGATTAATACATTTACACGTACAAAGAGACAAAGGCCACGGCACAGAATGCCAGCACCTAGCAGGCTACAGGCAATGCCACCGCTCGATACATATGCTTTTCCCCGTTGGGTTCGAGTTGCCACAATAAGTTAAGAAGAATTCTTCATATGCTACATAATGTATTGTTAATAATAAATTAAATGCGAAATACACTAGTAATTACAAGTTGTAACACAGTATAGAGGCTTGATCATCGATCTACCCTAGGCATATTGTTAAACTGCCCTACAGCAATAGTTATAAAAATATAGTTTTTAATAGCTCCATACTACATAGATTCTTCAAGCCAGGCAGAAATAGTAAACAATATGCCTTTGGTAGCCATCATATTAATTCAGAGCTTCCCAGGAGGAGTTCCAACTTGTTCAAGCAACCAAATTTCTTTTCACCTAGCGCGGGTAAGCAATGGGAAAGAAGAAAAGCAAGCCTGTCCATTAACACCAGGCACATGGGCTATGCCCCTCGGCGCGGTATTAACGCCACAAAAAGTAGCCATAAGAACTGTTATGTAGATTGGTACTCTGCGGATATGCTGCTAGTAGCCATTCTGCTGTCTTTGCTTTCCCTCTTCGATAGTCTTATCACACAGCAACTACTCGCACTGGGGGGCAGCGAAGAAAACCACCTGATGGAAATAGCCCTGCAAAAAGGGCACGCCTATTTTATGGCCATTAAGTTTCTACTCACGTCCCTTGGTATCATTTTTCTTGTTATCCATAAAAATTTTATTATTTTTAAAGCATTTCGCGTAGAGCAGTTTCTCTATGTACTGCTATTTGCATATTGCGGCCTTATGGTCTGGGAAACCCACCTGCTTAACCTTGCCAGCACAAGCTATTAATCCGGAAATTTACAGCCAGCTTAAAATTTCTGTACAAGCCACTTCCTGGAAGACTTTTCAGCATCTTTCGCCCCACCGGTTTAATCTACCGTTAGGCTCACTTCCTTTTTGATCTAACTTGTATATCCCACGCCACACCACTAAGGTTTGATATGGGTCAATACACATTCCTCTAGCTATTAATCTGCCAAATTTAGACTATTATTAAGCGCGCGTTTTTATTATTATATGTTGCGGAAATGCCTTGGCGCATTTTCACAGAAAAAACCCTGCTTTAAGCCTCTACTCTATAACTTTTATTACAGGAAACATCGTCAAGATGAATCAAACAGCACACTCCCAACCTGAATACAACCTCGGGGTGGTACGTCAGTTAACGGTAATGACTATCGTCTGGGGCATAGTCGGCATGCTCGTAGGTGTGATTATAGCCGCGCAGCTGGCATGGCCTGCGTTGAATCTAGACCTACCATGGACTAGCTTCGGCCGCCTTAGGCCGCTGCATACCAATGCTGTAATTTTTGCGTTTGGCGGTTGCGCTTTAATGGCCACCTCTTTTTACGTCGTACAGAGAACTTGCCGGGTACCACTCGCTTTCCCCGCGTTGGCATCATTTGTATTCTGGGGCTGGCAATTAGTGATTGTTCTTGCTGCTATTTCCTTACCACTAGGCTACACCTCAACTAAAGAATATGCGGAACTAGAGTGGCCGATTGATATTCTCATTGCCGTGGTTTGGATTGTCTATGCTATCGTATTTTTTACAACGATCGCCAGACGCACTACTTCCCATATTTATGTGGCCAACTGGTTCTTTGGCGCATTTATTATCACCGTTGCGGTATTGCATATTGTTAACAGCATGGCTGTTCCCGTCAGCATGACAAAATCATACTCAGCCTACGCAGGGGCCATGGATGCCATGATTCAGTGGTGGTACGGGCACAATGCAGTGGGCTTTTTTCTCACAGCGGGTTTCTTGGGCATGATGTACTATTTTATTCCGATTCAAGCCGGTCGGCCCGTCTACTCCTACCGATTATCGATTGTTCACTTTTGGGGGTTGATCGCCATTTATATCTGGGCCGGGCCTCACCACCTTCACTACACTGCCCTACCCGATTGGACTCAATCCCTCGGTATGGTTTTCTCTCTAATTCTGCTGGCACCATCTTGGGGAGGCATGATTAACGGCATTATGACGCTTTCGGGCGCATGGGAAAAACTACGTACGGACCCAATTCTCAAATTCCTCATTGTTGCGCTGTCTTTCTACGGCATGTCCACTTTTGAGGGCCCTATGATGGCAATTAAAACCGTCAACGCACTATCTCACTACACAGACTGGACTGTTGGGCATGTGCACTCTGGTGCTCTTGGTTGGGTTGCCATGATAACCATCGGCTGCCTGTATATTCTTGTTCCAAGGATTTTCGACAAACCACGAATGTATTCCATCAAGCTTATTAACGTACACTTTTGGATGTGTTCCATTGGCACCATCCTTTATATCGCTTCTATGTGGATTTCAGGCGTAATGCAGGGCTTGATGTGGAGAGCCGTTAATAGCGATGGCACTCTCACCTACAGTTTTATCGAGTCCATTGCTGCCTCCCACCCTTATTACATTGTTCGATTGATCGGGGGCGGCTTGTTCTTTCTAGGCATGTTCTTGCTGGCCTACAACGTTTGGAAAACGGTTCGCACACCCAATGACCAATTCCCACCCACCGAATCAGCGACGGCATAAAGAGAAAACATATGTGGCATGAAACTATTGAGAAAAACCTTGGCTTGTTGATCGTACTAATCGTTGTTGCTATTAGCTTTGGCGGCCTTGCTGAAATTGTCCCTTTGTTTTTTCAAAAGCAAACAACTGAACCTGTCGACGGATTAAAACCCCTAGCAGCTCTACAGCTTGAGGGTCGAGATATCTATATTCGCGAAGGGTGTCACGTTTGTCATTCGCAGATGGTTCGGCCTTTCAGGGCAGAGACCGAGCGTTACGGCCCATACTCCGTTGCTGGGGAGTCTGTATGGGAACATCCTTTCTTATGGGGCTCAAAGCGAACCGGCCCAGACTTGGCTCGCGTCGGGGAACGTTATAGCGATGACTGGCACCGAGTACACTTAAATAATCCAAGAGATGTTGTGCCAGAGTCGATAATGCCTTCTTACCCTTGGTTGAATGACGCCTCGCTCGATAAAGCAGACCCTGGTGCCAAGATGGCCGCCCTAAGAAAGGTAGGCGTACCGTATACGGATGAGGATATATCCGGCGCAAAGCAGCTGGTTCAATCTAAAACTGAGATGGATGCTATTGTTGCCTATCTGCAACAGCTTGGTACCGTCATGAAAAACAAAAGGTAAAACGCAATGTTACATAGCATAGGAACCGTACTTGCCTTTTTGGCCTTTATTGCCATTTGCATCTGGGCATACAGCCCCAGCAAAAAGAAACAATTTGATGACGCGGCACAACTCCCCTTTGATGAAGAGTTTCCTGCCTCCCAACACAAACCGGCGGATATAAAAGCCGGAAACGGAGACGACTAAATATGAGCAGCTTTTGGAACTGGTATATTATTATAATTGTACTGGGCCTGATATTTGGGTCGGCCATCCTGCTTTATTTCACCCACAATATGGGTACGGGAGATATTAAAGAAGGTGAATCAATGGGGCACTCATTCGATGGCATCGAAGAGTTAAACAACCCGCTACCAAAGTGGTGGAACCTCATGTTCTGGATAAGCATTATTTATGGCCTCGGTTATCTTGCCCTTTACCCTGGACTAGGGAGTTACCAAGGCATTTTGGGCTGGTCATCCACTGGGCAGTGGCAAACAGAAATGGACAAAGCCGAAAATACATACGGCCCTATCTATGAAAAAATGGCTGCGACTCCCATTGAAGAGCTCGTAAATAATGACGAAGCTCTTAGTATGGGGCAGCGTCTCTTCTCCAACAACTGCGCTGTGTGTCATGGCTCAAATGCCAGGGGGGCACAAGGCTACCCCAACCTGACAGATAATGACTGGCTGTATGGCTCAAACCCCGCGCAAATTAAACAGTCTATCATGATGGGGCGTTCGGGCATGATGCCAGCACTAGGTGCCGCTTTAGGGGAAGAAGGAACTAAACAAGTCGCTAGTTATGTGCGCAGCTTGAACGGCTACAGCGTTGACGTTGAGGCAGCTTCGCAAGGCGAGCAAAAGTTTAAAATGTTTTGTGTCGCCTGCCATGGTATGGAAGCGAAAGGCAACCAGCTACTTGGCGCACCGAATCTAACTGACGGTATTTGGCTCTACGGCGGCTCGCAAAAAATGGTTGAACAAACGATTAATCAAGGCCGCTCTGGAAAAATGCCTTCCCACAAAGACCTCCTCGGGGAAGAAAAGGTACATATCCTAGCCACTTATATTTACAATTTCGCCAAAACAGCTGAATAAAACTCAGTTGCAACTAGACCTCAACCATCAGACTCCTCCGAAAGGAGCTGATGGTTGAGCCTTCGCTCTATAAGCAGCATATTTATACTGCACAAGCGGCTCCTCCTTAAATTGGTTATAATCTTATAGCTACGCAATAAATCTTGCACTAAAGAAGGCCCATGACGCAGAAGATACCTCTTAAACAAGAACCATCTTGCAATAAAACTGTGGGAAAGGTGAAAAGCACATCGGCATTTACGCCCGATAAAATTTACCCAAAAGCAGTCAAGGGTAGCTTTGAAAACATACGCGCTTTTATCGTATACCTCTTTATCGTTGGCTATTTCATCGTACCCTGGTTTCAGTGGAACGGCCGTCAGGCAATTCTTTTCGACCTGCCAGCAAGGAAATTTTATATCTTTGGCTACACCCTTTGGCCACAAGATTTTTTCTTGCTCTCTCTATTCGCAATATCCGCTGCATTCGGGTTATTTTTAATAACGACCTATGCAGGCCGCGTCTGGTGTGGATACGCATGCCCTCAAACGGTTTGGACCAAACTTTTCATCTGGATAGAAACTTTTGTAGAGGGCAGTCGAAATCAACGCATCAAACTTAGCAATAGTGAATGGAGTCCGAATAAAGTACAAAAACGACTGATCAAGCATTTTTTATGGCTGCTCGTATCACTGCTCACCGCTCTTGGTTTTTTGGTATATTTTACCCCCGTTCAAACATTCATCGATCAGCTTTTGAGCTTCGATCTGAATACCTGGCAGACTTTTTGGCTCCTGTTTTTTACCCTCGCGACATACATTAACGCCGGCTGGATGCGCGAGCAGGTTTGCCTGCATGGCTGCCCCTATGCACGCTTCCAAAGCATCATGTTCGACAGCGATACCTTAATTGTTTCCTACGATGCAGCGAGGGGCGAAGATCGTGGCGCGCGTAAAAGAAGCAGCGACTATAAAGAGCAAGGCTTAGGGGATTGCATAGACTGCATGCAGTGTGTCCAGGTCTGCCCTACCGGCATAGACATTAGAAATGGTCTGCAATACGAGTGCATCACCTGCGCCTCGTGTATAGATGCCTGCGATCAAGTGATGGAAAAAATGGGCTATGAAAAGGGCCTTGTTCGCTATACCACCGAGAATGCCTTACATAATTTACCGACACGCGGCCTGTTTCGCCCTCGAGTTATTATTGTCTCGATTCTGTTGAGCATTATTGGCATCATCTTGTTAACGTTACTCTTCACAAGACAGCCCGTTGATCTAACGGTTACTAGGGATCGTGGGGCGCTTTATCGAAATACATCGATGGGTTTAGTGGAAAACACTTACCTATTAAAAATAATGAATAAATCCCAGCAAGCTGAAGTGTATCGTATCGCTGTTAGCGCGGTTAACGATCTACACTACCAAGGCCCAAGCTCATTACGGGTTGAGGCAGGAGAGATTCGCAACGTTCCCGTCGGCCTTGAAATAGACCCCGATCATCTGACCATTGTAAATCAAAAAATAGAATTCCATATCACCGCAGAACGCGATGAAAACTTAAGTATACAGCAGGCCAGCCGTTTTATTGGCCCTCTTTGGGTGGATCAAAATTAATGACAGAGATACTCGATTCGAAACCCTGGTACAAACAGTTATGGCCCTGGATTATTATCTCCCTGCCTGCCAGCGCCGTCATCGCCGGCCTGACCACTCTGTTTATTGCCATCGAAAACCAGGACTCCTTGGTAAAGGATGACTGGTATAAAGATGGCAAGGCCATAAATCGCCGCGTTGAGTACGATAATAATGCATTTGCTCTCGGCCTCAAGGCCGAAATAAAAGTCGATGATATAAGCGGAGACCTGAACCTCAGCATTTCTCACACAGACCCGAGCTTTAGTTTTCCTGAAAAATTATATATAGAGCTTACTCACCCCACTCTTGCTGAACGGGATCAAAGATTAACCCTGACAAAAACCCAGTCGCCCCGTTATCACGGGAACCTCCAACAAACCCTTACGGGAAAACGCCATATTACCCTTTCGAACAAGGGTTTAGCGCAAGAAACTGAAAACAACACTGCTCCAGAACTTATTTGGCGCTTAAAAGGAACGGCTGTTTTCCCTCTCGACGAACCCCTGCTTCTCGGTCAGTAGATCAAAATGCAAAGCGATACTGAAAATCGCTGCTTCCACTGCGGCCTTCAAATTCCCCGTGGGCAAAATCACCACTTGGAGGTTCTGAACGACACACAAAACTTCTGTTGCCCCGGCTGCTTGCATGCCGCAGAAAGCATTATCAATAGCGGCCTGTCCCACTATTATACTGAGCGCACCAGCCCCTCTCCTACGGCTTCCAGTGATAACCTTTTATCAGAATCTGAATGTGCATTTTTTGATAAACACGAAAACCAAAATGATTTTTCTACCCCAACCTCAAATAGTGAACGCAGCACCCTGCTATCTATCGATGGCATGCAATGCGCGGCTTGTAGCTGGTTAATAAAAAGTCGACTGCAAGAAATAGAAGGTGTCACCGCCATCCACGTTAACACCGGTTCTCACCAGGCTCGACTTAGCTGGCAACCCGAAATTATTCCACTCAGCCATATTCTAAATCAGCTCAACGCTTTGGGCTATCAAGCGCAACCGCTTTGGCATCGCTCCGTTAATGATGATGCAGACAAGAGTCAAAAAATAGCCCTAAAACGCCTCGGCGCTTCCGGTTTGGGCATGATGCAAGTCATGATGTTAAGCGTTGGCCTCTACGCCGGTGCATTTAGTGGAATAGACACTATTTATGAAAATCTCTTGCGCTGGGTGAGCTTATTGGTTGCGACTGGTGTACTTATTTACTCTGGCAGCCCTTTTTTTATCTCTGCGTTAAAAGGCCTGAGAAATACTTACCTCAATATGGATTTGCCCATTTCTCTCGCGCTGGCCGGTGCTTATATCAGTAGCATTTGGGCAACGCTTACGGGTAGAGGTGAAGTGTATTTCGACTCCGTCACCATGTTTATTTTTTTCCTAACACTGGGGCGTTTCCTTGAAGCCAGTGGGCGATACCGAGCCAACCGTACCTCTCAAGCCCTCTTAAAGTGTTTACCCGAAACTGCCACCCGTATTTCATCAAGCAGAGACGACGAGCTCGTTGCTGTTCACAACTTAAATCCCGGCGACCACATCCGTGTTAAACCCGGCAGCACTATTCCCGTTGATGCCAGTATTATTGAAGGGGAAAGCAGCGTGGATGAGTCCTTGTTAACGGGAGAGATCAACCCAAAGAACAAATCGATTGGCGATACAGTGTGCGGCGGAAGTCAAAATATCGAAAGCCCCTTGCTACTCGAAGTAACACAGCAAGTTCAACATTCCTTATTATCGAATATTATGCAATTGATGGAGCGTGGGCTGGAAGAAAAACCCCGTATCGCTCTGCTTGCAGATAAAGTCGCCCGTTATTTCGTTTTGGCCTTACTCCTTATTGCAACGGGTGTATTCACCACTTGGTGGTTTATTGATCCGGACCGTGCCTTTTGGATCACCATTTCAGTACTTGTTATTACCTGCCCCTGCGCCCTCTCACTGGCGACACCTGTTGCACTCACTGCAGCCAGCAATGCTCTAATGAAAAATGGCGTACTGCTAACACGCTCTAATGTGCTGGAAAAAATAATCAAAGCCGATACCGTTGTTTTCGATAAAACCGGCACGTTGACACAGGGAAAGTTTGCTTTAAAAGCGATTTGGCCTTTATCAAACTCTTCAGAAGAAGAAAGCCTGACGTTGGCAACAACCCTGGAGAAAAACTCAGAACACCCTATCAGTTTGGCATTCCAAAATATCGCTTTAGCGAGCGCCCTTCCCACTGCAACAAAAATAAAAAATTATCCTAATCAAGGTGTTGAAGGCCTAATAGAAGGTATTTTATATCGTATTGGTAAAGCTGACTTCGCAAATACACTATGCCCTTCTCATACGCTGCTTTATCCACCAGATAATGTGCTTAACGCCACGCAGCGTATTTTCCTCGCATCAGAACATGGTCCCGTGGCTTGTTTTGATATTGAAGACCCTCTTCGACAAGAAGTGCCTGATATCTTGAAAATATTAAAAAGCCAGGGCTTATCGCGTGTAATGTTGAGTGGCGACCCGTCCCCCTCCGCGAAAAAACTAGCAAGCTCTCTCGAATTTGACACTGCTCACATCGACTATAGCCCCGAACAAAAAATGCAATATGTGCGCTTACAGCAAAACAATAATCACCAGATAATAATGATGGGCGACGGTATAAATGATGCACCTGTATTGGCGCAAGCAGACGTGTCCTTCGCGGTGTCGAATGGTACCGAGTTAGCAAAAAGCAGTGCTGACGTAGTGTTACTTAAGGAAAACCTTGAACTACTTATAACGACAAAAGACGTAGCCAAAAAAACCTTAGGCATTATCCGCCAGAATATGGCCTGGGCCATCGCCTACAATGGCGTCGCCTTACCCCTCGCTTCGTTTGGTTTTATAGAACCCTATATGGCCGTTATCGGTATGTCTGCCAGTTCATTAGTGGTAGTGCTAAACTCACTTCGATTACGCTAATAAGTACTCCCCTCCCTTAACTATTTTTTCACTGACTGCGCTAATGGAAACACTTTTTATTCTTATCCCTCTAGGCTTAATTCTTCTCGCCGTGGCTTTCTGGGCTTTTCTTTGGGCGGTTAATAAAAACCAGTTCGATGATCTGGAGTCTCCCGCACAAGATATTATTTTTGATGACCGGCAATCTGAAGAAACCCGGAAAAACAAAGCCCAGGCCAAACCCAAGACAGATTCCGGCATAAAAAAACATGACTGACCCGGCTATTCTTTTTACCGCGCTAAGTATTGGTTTTTTTGGCAGCACTCATTGCCTATTTATGTGTGGTGGAATCGCCTCTGCGCTTTCTTTTGCGATCCCCTTACCACAAAGCCAATGGAAACTTGCTGCCTACCCTATTTTATTTGGATTAGGGAGAATCAGCAGCTACGCCCTGGCGGGAGCAATTTTTGCTGGCTTAAGCAGCCACTTCCGTTTCGTGATGGGGGACGGCAGTATTTTATTGGTACGCGGCCTTGCCGGGCTAATGCTGATCCTGATGGGTTTGTATGTAGCTAATTGGTGGCGGGTATTAACGCACCTGGAAACAATAACAGGCGGGATATGGAAAAAAATCTCACCCTTGATGGAAAAACTCAAACCGATTGATCGCTTATGGAAGGCCTATGGGATTGGCGCCCTTTGGGGCTGGTTACCCTGCGGACTGGTCTACAGCGCCTTGATATGGTCTTCCGCTGCGGAAAACGCCACCCAGGGCGCATTGGCCATGTTATTTTTTGGCCTGGGAACGATGCCGGCATTATTCGCAACGGGACGTTTCGCCTCCGCCTTTCAAGGTTTATTTCAAAACGCAGGCTATCGCCAACTGGCCGGATTTTTTATTATTTTATTTGGGCTGTGGACTCTATTCGGCCCCTATTTGATCAATCCGCATCAAGGGCATTTAACCTAGATTAATAAATTTACGAACTCAGCTCATAAGAATCAAGCCGACGCTCTAATTCAGCCATGCCCACTGGAATATCCACCGTATATTTCAAGCTGTCGAGACTGGCGCCAAGGGCATGCAAGGTTCTAAACAAATTATGACTTCGGCACTGTTCGCCCATTTGCCCAATCCGGACAATAGGAGGGCCAAAAGACCCGGATATTTCCACCCGATAACGCTTAGACATAGTTTTTAATAACTCAGTGCTATTTACCGTTTCCGGCAGATTAATCCCCACTACTGAATTTAATCGGGCGCTTGGTTCAACAAACAATGAAAGCCCCATTGCCTCGATACCGGCCTGCAGAGCCTGTGAGCATGTCTCGTGGCGCTCAAAACGGCCCTCCAGGGTTTCTTTGCAAATAAGCCTTAGCGCCTCATGCATTGCCAATATTCCGGAAACAGGGGCCGTATAATGGTAAGACTTTTTATACCAAAACTGGTCGGCCAGCTTGGCATCCAGGCACCAGTGGCGCAAACGATCCTGGCGAGCATCAATATGTTTCCAAGCCTGCTCTGAAAATGCCACCAGAGACACGCCAGGTATAGAAGACAAACCTTTTTGCCCCCCGGTAATCACCGCGTCAACTCCCCAGTCATCCATATCTAACGGCATAGTGCTCAGTGTACACACCGCATCCACCACCACCATGCAGCCATATTTTTTCGCCATGGCACCAATTTCAGGCAAAGCCCTATTGTAAACGGTGTTCGAGGTTTCACCCTGCACGATGGTGATCACTTGAGGCCGATGTTGCTTAATAAGTACCTCTATCTCCTCAGGCGAAACACCTGCACCTTCAGGGACCTGCATTCTAATTACATCGCCCTCCACCCGCTCGGCCATTTCAGCAAGTCGCTGACTGAAAAAACCGTTACAAATACTCAGCACTTTGCTACCTGGCTTAACGAGATTAATAACAGCCATCTCCATAGCCGCAGAGCCTGGCCCTGCCACACCAAGTATGTGCATTGATTCGGTTTGAAACACGTAACGCGACATGGCTTTCACCTGTTCTATCACTTGCGCGAGCGTATCGCCGAGGTGATTGATTACAATGGAGTTTGCGGCTGCCACCCGTGGTGGAATCGGAACCGGCCCAGCACCCATCATTAACAAGGGCTCATCAGGAAGAATGCTATCCAAGGGGATTATATTTTCAGGTATACCAATGCTCACAAGAATTCCCGTTTATTAAGTGTCTGGCTTTGAGTGTCTCGGCCAAAGAAACAGTGAAGCATAACACTGCTTGCTTTATCGTGGCACGCCCTTATGGACGCCCTTCCAGTCAAGCTTCCAGGGCGTCGAGAATTTTTCTGATACCGCGTTCTTAAAAGCCGTATTTTTATAAAGAAGGCCATTTTCAGGTAAGGACACAAACTCAAAGGAATCGTTATTAAGGGAGAAGCGTAAACACAAAGCGTGTAAGTATGCGCGATCATGACCAAGCGATTGTTGCGCGTCTCCATACATAACATCACCGATAATGGGCGCACCGAGACTTTTCATAGCAACCCTTAACTGATGGGTTTTTCCGGTATAAGGCCGTAATAGAAACAAGCGTAAACCTTGGCCAAGGGGTGTGGAGACAAACTCAGTCAATGCGGGGTTTTCTTTGGTTCTAGCCAATTTCCATGCGCCGCGACGGGCCTTCAACATATCACCAGAGATACGGCCTTGCTTTTTCCTGGGTTTCTTATCAGCGATGGCTAAATAATATTTTTCTATTTGGTGGGTCGCAAATAATGCATTCAACTGCTGACAAGTGTTTAAATCTTTAGCGAATAATAACAAACCGGAAGTGACTTTATCGAGACGATGAACCGGATAAAGCGTAGTGAACTCTTCCTTAAGAGCGCTTACCAAACCGGGGCGAAGCGCCTCCCCCTCCCTTTCATCGTGAAACCCCACACCGGAGAATTTGTGAATCACAATAAAGTGGGCATTTTCCTCAATCAGCTTGTACAAATGCTTGTCGCTCACTTACCAGGGCAATACAGTGCCATCATAATTAAAAAACTGCCCGCTTTTCTCTGGCGTGAACTGCTCTAAAATCTTGCGCAAGCCCGCCACGCTTTCCTGCGTGCTAATTAAGGCATTAGAGCCGCCCATATCAGTTTGCACCCAACCTGGGTGCAACAGCGCCACCTTTATACCTTCTGCAGCGAGGTCGGCTGCGAGGCTTTTACCCACGGCATTCAGTGCGGTTTTACTACTACGGTAGATAATCGCTCCACCGGACGTATTATCGCTCAAACTGGCCATTTTACTGCTCATCAAAGCAACCACTTTATGCTTGCCGAGCAGAAGGTTCGGCTTCATCGCCTCCACAAGCTGTAGAGGGGCAATAGTATTCACTGCAAAGACATGCATCCACTCCTCGCTGTCACTTTGTGTAGACCCCAGTCTCGCCTGACTAGCAGGGCCATAAACAGCGGCATTATTAAAAAGAATATCAATAGGCTGCCCCTGAAGGCTTTGTGCCAAAATTTGTATCGCTCCTTCTCTGGCAACATCCAGCGGAATGATCTGCACCCCTCCACCCGACTTAGCGGCAAGCTGGGATAAGTCCGTCGCATTTTCGGGCGAACGACAGCAGGCAAACACCTGCCAGCCTTCGGCACTGTATTGCCGTGCCAACTCTAGACCGATGCCTCGATTAGCTCCTGTAATCAAAATATGTCCTGTTTCCAATTTATATTACCTCCCTTAGAAAAAATTGCGGATAAAGATAACTCTCCCGTCCATAGTGCTTCGCAAGTGCTCGGCAAAGCATGTCTGCGCGCTCAGGTAACCCGTCCCGAAAATAAGTATTAAGCTGCTCAAATATTTTATCTTTAAAATTACTGAAATCACCTATTTCGCCATTAAGGTTGTCAGCGCTAACTCTAAAACGTAAACCACAGGCCTGAGATAACATCCACTCCAAGGCTTGGGGTTTTACTTCCACCTGCTCGAATAAACGCTGCTGTTCATGACTGCGTCCATCGGGTTCATACCAGTAGCCATAGTCCACCAAACGGCGACGTTCTGCCCCTGCGATACACCAGTGAGAGAGCTCATGCAGCGCGCTGGCAAAATAGTCATCACGCGCTATAACGCGGTTAAAAGAGCAGTAGGAATCACTGGGTAGGTAAATAGGCTCCGCTGCACCCCATTGTAAAACGGCGCTTTCTGAAACCTCAAATAAACATTTAAAAATAGATGCAAGATCTTGTATTTTAAGGTTTTCGCCTGATGAATCAGCCAACATATAAAACTCTTACCAGTATCCGTAGCGGTTTATAAAACAATCATTAAGTGCGAAAAATAAACTTCTTTCTTTACTCGATATACGAATCGTTACAAGAGTACACAACCAATGAATTTGCCGCACACTATACTAGAACTGTGGCTAGGACTACGAATCGGTTCAGGAAAAGAAAGCTCTGTAGCGGAGACCCAAACGCCAAAAAGCTGAGGGAATTAGCGTACTGTTTACCTCAATCGCTTACCCCCCTTCCATTCAACACAACTGCGGACGATGTGATGAAAACTCAGGCAAATACCCCCAGTAACAACAATGTAGTTTATCTTTTTTCAGGCAATTCTCACATGGGCTTTGCTGAAAATAAAATTACGCGTATTTGTCCTGAGCTCGATGGGCTCGAAATGCTTTATACCAACGACTCGACTCCAGACAAGCTATTCAGCCTGAAAATTGTATGCTGGGGCCTTCGCGAAAATGGCGAAGTGGAAGGCATGGTGCCCTGGTTAAATAAAATCATCCCCTGCTCTGAAATAAACGACCCTTTAAACGGCAGCTGGGAAGGGTATCGTGACCCAGGAATTGACGATATCTTCTACGAAGCGCCAAAACATAAAACACTTGAGTTGGAAACTGCCGCTGAGTATTACAAATTTGTACCCGGTGGTGATGATGAAATCATCCAGGAAATCCCAGACAGCATTGGCACCCATGCGGTACTGGCAACCGACCAGAGTGAACGCTTTATGCTGATAGAAGTCACAAGCTGGCGCTTACTGGCCGACGGTACGGTACAAGGTATGTTAGTGGACGAAAGCAAGGTGGAAACCACGCCAGTATTATTAGGAGACGCCAGCCTATACTCCGCGCAAAGCCACCCGAGCTTTAAATATTTTTTTCAGCACCGCATTGCGAATAAAATTAAAGAGCAAGACCCAGAAGCCTTGGCGGCCATTTCTTTACTGATGGACCCTTAACAGGCTATTGAAGCGCTACTAATTGGCCATCTAAGGCTTCGCGTAAGGCGCCTAGAGCCTACTCCGTAAGCACAGCGAATGCTTTGGGTCTTTTCGATAAAATTGCACTCAAAGTGCTCATTTACACATGTAAACTCAACAAGTTTCAAAACCTGCTAAAAGACTGGGCTGCATCACGCCTTTTCAACTTTCCTGATGTAATAGTGATACTGCTCATCTTTTTTTTCCTCGGCGAGTAGTTCATGCCCTAAAAACCTGCAAAATTTAGGGATATCTCTTTCTGTTGACGGGTCCGTCGCTAATACCAGTAATATCTCACTGTCGACCATATCCCGAATTTTGCTGTGCAGCATCATCACCGGTTCAGGACAATATAAGCCAAGCGTATCCAGCTCATGATTTGGAATGGGCATAGCCATTTGTTTTTCTCACCTCAATAAATTATCCAATACGCTATTTCTAAGCGGGCGGGCGGGCATTCTTTCTTTTACCTTAGGTTTTTTGCTATAAATAACAAAGGAATGTTTGATATTATACGATAACTAAGGCAGCGGCGTTTCTTCTCAGAAAACCTCTATTTATCTACTAAAGCCTCCCTCTTTTCACCTTGGATCCCGTAGTAACTACCATGATTAAAATAATGATCGAAAGACGCGTTATACCAGAGCTCGACGGCCTCTATCGCAGGCTTAGCAAAAACACACTATTGGAGGCTGGAAAAGTGCCTGGCTTTGTAGAGGGAGAAGCCCTCCAGAATTGCCATCAGCCCACCCATTACTATGTTATTTCAACTTGGAAATCTGAAGCATTTTGGAATAAATGGCTCCAATCGGAACAAAGAAAGGAGCTCTCGGCAAAAATCAGACACGTACTGGAAGAAGATGAAAGCTATACCGTACTCCAACCAGCGGTATAAGGCCTCAGTTTGATCCTGGCAGGCTGTTGAAATTTACTGAATTGAACCAGATACAAAGCCAAATCAGTAAAGCCTCAACAGCCTCCTAAGCTATCAGGCCTCAGCCGCATCACCCACTAGAAACCGAGCATGGGAAATAACAACAGGTTTACCTTCCTCCTGCCAGCAGGTCGTGGCGCAGTGAATCACACGCCTGCCCACACGATTCATCTTCACTTTAGCAAAGGTATCCACAGCTTTTGAGCTACTAAGGTACTCTGTGGTCTGGTTTACACACTTGGGCAAGTGGTCATGAGCAACAGTCCCAATGATCATTAACGAGGCCGCGCACTCGGCAAAGCTGGCCATAATCCCACCATGAAGCGCTCGAATAGCAGGGTTGCCAATGTTTTTTTCAGCGAAGGGCAGAAAAAAAATAATTTCACCGTTAATATTCTGCTGAATCTGTATATCAAGGTACTCAGCAAAAGGAATGGAACCCACAATATCCTTCGCATTTTTTTCATCAAGAAGGAAATCAAAATACTTAGTCATACCTACTTACCTCCATCTACGTCAGAGAATCGCGGTTTTTTCATTAATTTCGGGCCCTTTGTATTAAGCATAAAAGCAGCTGCCATATGTGCCACAGCGGCTTTTTGTTCGCCTTCTTCGTAGGCTATTCCACGCACGAAGGATGCAGTATTGCTCAAATGATAGCACTCGACCTCTGCCAAAATATCTAAACCTTGGGTGGTTGGTCGTAAATAGTCCATCCTTAAGTCCAAGGTAGCTAAAGCAGTCATCTTTCCAATGGCCGCCATCGAGCAGAGGCCTCCAGCGGTATCCATTAGCAGAGTAATAATCCCCCCGTGAATAGAGCCCGTCGCCTTGTCTCCCACGAATTTTTCGTTATACGGCAAACGCATTGATGCTTTACCCGCTCCAATATCAACCACTTCAAACTGATATTCTAAAAAACCGGGATGGTTTTCCATAAACATTTTATGCATTGCTTTCATTTGCTCGGGATCAAACACCGGGCTAGAAGGGCTTTTATCACTCAACTTTTATTCTCCTTAAATACTCATTCCGCCTGCCCCGCACATGGATGATAGTGATGGCAAACAGCCAGTCATAAACCATGCCACCCTAGGTAACAGCGCGCCCAACCAAAAAAAAGAGGGGGAAATTCGGGGAGCAACTATAACGGAATACCACTTAAAATAGAAAGCTGAGATCTATTCGCTTCACCTGAGATACGAGAAAGCCTGGGCAGGAATACACGCTGTTACATTCAGCGCTTGTTCCGGAACAGATATTGAAGAATAGCAGACCGACTTTTCACCATATATACAGCCACTTGCGCCAAAAAAACATAGACCCTCCCCTTGACAAGAACGAATCACCCCCAACGAAACATAAGCCTATACTTCTTTGCGAAAAACACTTGACGGCAGTAAGTCCCGACACTAATATACGCCGCACAAACGACGTCGTTGATGAGTTTATTCCTCGATAGCTCAGTTGGTAGAGCAAATGACTGTTAATCATTGGGTCCCTGGTTCGAGCCCAGGTCGAGGAGCCAAATAAAAAAACCGCTTAATGCGCATAGCACTAAGCGGTTTTTTTATGGAAAAGTAACACGCGAGAATGCATTCCAAAGAGCCTTTTTCAGACAGCTCAATAAGCATTTTCGTCATTAAACCCCTTAAACAGGGTCAAAAACACAATTTTCACATCCAACCAAATTGACCAGTTTTCAATATAAAAAAGATCATATTCAACCCGTCGCTGCATCTTGTCTACTGTATCCGTCTCGCCGCGCAAACCGTGAACCTGCGCCCAACCAGTAATACCCGGCTTCACCTTATGTCGCTGCATGTAAGAGGTGATCAGCTCCTTATAATGCTCATTGTGGGATAACGCATGGGGACGCGGCCCTACTACGGACATACGACCCTGCAGTACATTATAAAATTGTGGCAGTTCATCAAGACTTGTTCTTCGCAGGAACGCACCAAAGGGGGTTACTCTCGGGTCACCTTTTTTGGCTTGCTGCTCAAAACCAACCCTTTTTTCAGCATCCACATACATGGTTCGAAACTTATAAACTTTGATCTTTCTACCGTCAATTCCGTTGCGGGGCTGCTTAAATAACACCGGCCCAGTAGAGCTTAATTTCACACCAAGGCTAATTAGCACCAAGAGCGGCGATATGGCAATTAGAATCACGAGAGATAGCGCAATATCCTCCAGCTTTTTAACAAAGAGATTTACTTCGTCCATCCCCCCGCAATTTAAGTCAAGGGTATATACACCAGCAACTTCCGAAACCTTATGATTCAGTAAGCGCAAATCAGACATATCCGGTGCATAGCGAATATCCACTGTACTATGTCGCAATTCGTAAAGAAGATCGTGGATACGCTCCCCTTCGGATAAAGGCAAACATATCCACGTCTCCTTAATCCCCTTTTCCCGAATATAACCTTCCAGATTGGGAATGTTTTCGATACACGGTATATCCTGCAGCCCGTCTGAAGAGCAGCGCTCAGTGATCGGCACAATACCGGCGACATCGTAACCTATCCAATCACTCTGCTGTAAACGCCGCACCACCAGTTCTGCAGTCGGCCCATTTCCCAGAATCAACACTTGCTTTTGGTTCCACCCTTTGGAGCGCACCAACCCTAATACCGCGTACACCAAAAGACGGAAACCAAGGGCTCCCATCAGGCCAGTCAGCATCCACAGACCAATCCATGTACGGGAAAAATAGGTGCTTTGTTTGGAAAATACCAACAGGGCAAATAAAACAGAAAATGCCAGAAACCAGCTTAAGGTGAGTTGACCGAACAGAAATGCTCGATTGCGCCCGCGCCACGAGACATACACCCCGGTGGATGAGCAAGCGACGAACACCAACAATGCGCCAATAAAAATCACCGCTTGATAAGGGGCGTCCACATCGAAGCTCTGAAAACGAAGCAAAAATGCAAAATAAGCTGCGAAGACAGTGACAAAAAAGTCGAAAAAGCGCGACGCGGGAATAGAAAAGTAATCAAAACGACTCATAGAACCTAAACCAAACAAACGGCAACTTCCCTTTTAAAATAGTAATCCATCAATACCCCGTACCGGCTAAGCAGTAGCTCCGTGATTCAAAATGCCCAAGCTTGCACCGAAAGCAGTCCATTTTAGGCGATGAACGAAACAACTAAGGCGCCGTAGATTGACCAGAGTCATAGTTTCAAACTTGGGCAAGGTATAAAATTTCGCCGATTCGTACAAACACCACCACGACCCAGCCACCGCTTCAGCAACGACCTCATCCATGGAATATAAAAGCAAAACAAGCACCAGTTTAGAATGGAAAAAGGATTTTATCCAGAGCAACAATGTCTCTGGCCCACGCTACACATCCTACCCCACCGCAATCCAGTTCCACGAAGAATTCGGCATAAACGATTACGAACAAGCTATTACTCGCAGTAATCAAAAAAAGCGTCCGCTTTCTTTATATTTTCATATCCCTTTCTGTAACACCATCTGTTACTACTGCGCTTGCAATAAAATTGTGACCGCAGACAAAAAAAGAGTCAGACACTACCTCGACCAACTTATCCGGGAAATAGAAATCCAGGGGACGCTCTTTGAGAAAAACCGCCCGGTAGTGCAACTTCACTGGGGAGGTGGCACACCAACGTTTTTCAGCCACTCTGAAATGACAGAGTTGATGTACCATACAGGACGCAACTTCAACCTACTGGATGGCGAGCAAGGTGAGTACTCCATTGAGATAGACCCCCGAGATGCCGACCTGGATACCCTTAGCCTCATTCACGGGCTCGGCTTTAACCGCATCAGCCTCGGAGTACAAGACTTTGATGAGAAAGTACAAAAAGCTGTCAATCGCGTACAGCCGCTTCCAATGGTAGAAAAAGTTGTAAAGGCCAGTCGTAACCTGGGTTTCCAATCCATCAACATGGATCTCATCTACGGCCTGCCCTACCAAACACCTCAAAGTTACCGTAGCACAATAGAGAGCGTATTAGCGCTCCAGCCTGACCGTATTTCCTTATTCAACTATGCTCACCTGCCTCATCGTTTCAAAACCCAACGGCAAATCAAAGATGAAACATTGCCCTCCGCTGAGGAAAAACTGGAAATACTTTGTGACAGCGCCAATACACTCATGAGCGCTGGGTATGTGTACATCGGAATGGATCATTTCGCAAAACAGACAGACAGCCTGGCGATTGCCCAGCAGCAGGGGCAACTGCAACGCAACTTTCAGGGTTACTCAACAGCACGCGAAGCGGATCTTATCGGCATGGGCGTCTCAGCAATCAGCCATATCGATAATACCTACAGCCAAAATTTCAAAACAGCAAACCAGTATGAGCAAGCCCTTACGCAAGATCATCTGCCCATCGAAAAGGGTTATACTCTCAATACCGATGATTTATTAAGACAGGAGGTCATCAATCAACTCACTTGCCATAATCAAATTGATATTCCACGAATCGAAAAAAGTCACCAGATAGATTTCCCAACATACTTCGATACCGAGCTGCGTGAA
>DFBZ01000158.1:11026-11863 GCA_002366835.1 Gammaproteobacteria bacterium UBA3067 | reverse complement strand
CGACAGATATCTATCAGCCAAACCGGAACATACCCACATCGTCCGCACTTCAAGCTGATGCACCTTGTTAGCACAATCCGCATAGATTATGCTAACAGCACTCACTGCATTTACCGTTAACACCCTTCTCGGCAACCCAGGGTAATCCATGTCCAAAATTTCCACATGTCCTAATAGCTCCGCCATGACCGTCACATGCTCTGACTGCAGCTTAAACCCTATTTGCCTGCCAATCGCCGTCAACAAAGATGAGCTAATACAGCTCGACGAAATCATTAGGCGAGGCCGCGCGATAAAAAAAGGGGAACATATCTTTAGTTCTGGCGAGGGATTTAGTTCAGTTTACGCAGTACGTTCAGGTACGGTAAAAACTTATACCATTACAGAAGATGGAGAAGAGCAAATTACCGGCTTCTATCTTGCTGGCGAGCTGCTCGGCATGGATGGCATTAATACTAACCATCACAGCAACTCTGCCAAAGCGCTTGAATCTTCTGCTGTTTGCGAGATTCCTTTTGAAAAACTTGAAGAACTGTCTGCCAAAATACCCTCGCTGCAACGCCACTTCTTCCAGTTAATGAGCCGAGAGATTCAGGCCGATCAACAGCTTATTATGCTCCTTAGCAAAAAACCTGCAGATGAACGCATTGCCTCTTTCCTCGTTAACCTAGGCTCTCGCCATGAAAACCGAGGGCTTTCAAGTAAACAGTTTCGTTTACCTATGTCTCGAAGTGACATTGGTAACTACCTCGGTCTAGCCGTAGAAACAGTAAGCCGCACCTTTACCCGGTTTCAACAGCAGTCGCTCATCAAGGCAGAAGGCAAAGAAATAGAAGT
>DFBZ01000158.1:6960-10962 GCA_002366835.1 Gammaproteobacteria bacterium UBA3067 | reverse complement strand
ATTAATAAACCCAAAATCGGCCTTGCCCTCGGCAGCGGGTCTGCAAGGGGCTGGTCACACATCGGGGTTATTCGTGCTTTAGAAAAAGCAGGCATCTCCTGTGATATCGTATGCGGGTGCTCCATCGGTGCCATCGTCGGGGCCGCCTACGCAAACAATCGCCTCCATCACCTTGAAGAAGGCGTAAAAAAGCTCGACAGCTGGAATTTATTGCGGTTTTTTGAGCTCAGTCTGAATACAAGGGGCTTTATTGATAGCGAACGACTCAGTAACTTTTTTGAAGACTACGTTTGTTCCGCAGATACTGTAATCGCAGACCTTGAAAAACCTTTTGCAACCGTTGCCACTGAACTAAAAACCGGCCGCGAAATCTGGTTTGAAACGGGCAACGTAAAAGATGCCATCTGGTCATCTTTTGCCCTACCCGGCTTATTCTCCCCCGTTAACTATCAAAACAAATGGCTGGTAGACGGCGGCTTGGTAAACCCTGTCCCAGTCTCACTGTGTCGTGCGCTAGGGGCCGACATCGTTATCGCCGTTAACCTTAACGGCGATCTGGTTGGCCATCGTAACCAGCTTCAAAGTCTGAGCAAAGGAACAGGCACCGACAGCTCACAAAACAAAGATACCGATCTCATAGAGTCACTCACCTCCCTCATCAAAAAAACCTCACTGTCGCTATTTACTCCTGATTACGAAGACAGCCAGACGCCTCCCAGCCTGGTCGAAACCATGGCCGCTTCGATTAATATTACCCAGGATTTTATTACTCGAAGTCGAATGGCCGGTGATCCTCCTGATGTTATGCTAAGCCCTCGGTTGTCCGAAATTGGGCTACTGGAGTTTGATCGTGGAAAAGACGCCATCAAAGAAGGGGAAAAATGTGTAGAAAGGCTTCTGCCCGAGATTGAGTATCTTATTAAAATTTAGATGCGTCCTAAGTATACAGCTTGCCATTTTTAAGGGCATCTCTAAAAATTAGAATATTTATTCGAGAGCAGGGAAGCACCGCACGGAAACCCGCACGACTCCATGGATGGAGGAGGTAGAGCGACGCAGGAAGCCAAAGCCGAGCGTAGAAGGGCTACATGAGGAGTTCAGTACGGAGCTGACGCCGCTATCGGATAAAAAGGCAATTTTTAGAGATGCCCTTAAGCTTATCGAACGTTCCTCTTCCAAGGTGCTGATACATTACTGTAAGATTTGGTGAAATTAAATACAGGTCAGAAGAACCTTATGAAAGCGAAGCAGTTCCTACACCAGCGCGACATACCCGGCATTCAACACCAATTTATCGACCAATGGGAAAACATCCCGCTTACTGGCACCTACCTGATTGAAAGCACCCTTAAAGACAAAGTACCAACACCGAATGAAAGGCCGGTAATACTCATTCCCGGCGGGTTTGACCCCATCAGAGGAAGTTACAGCGCAAACGCAGTAACGAAACTTCTGGATACTCCCGGCGTTAGCGGAGTATATGAACTACATTTTTTTTCCCAGGGAGAGAGCGGCTACATTGAGGTTGACCCCATTATTAATGACCTCTGCCGGCTGCTTAACGAAAGCTCACAACGGCCAGTTTTCGTAGGTATGAGCGCTAGCACATGCATGCTATCAGCCGCCCTGAACGAAGCAGCAAAAAATAACCAAGGCCTGCATGCTTCCGGCGCACTGCTTATCGGCGCTTACCTGCCCGACAATGTGAACCTAATGGGCCGCTTATTAGCTCCTTTTTATCTGCGTAAAAAAATGCGACCAAAGCTTATGGAACATTGCGGCCACCCCCACCTATTTGACAACTCAGACCGCATGTTCGGTTGGTGGAAAAAGTCCCCGCCGCTGAGAAAAGACTTGAAAGCGAAACGCTTTGAGGAAATGGCTCAGCGAATGACGATAAATGTTGAGACGCTGTTTTTTAAGACTGATACGCTTTCCTGGTCAGGAAAACGCATTCTGAAAAAAGCCTATAAAGCAAAATTAGACAACCCTAAAATTCCAGGCCATCATCGCTCCCTGCTTCACATTCCAGAATTTGACGAGATGCTAAGCATTTGCTGCCAGCGCCTTATCGCTAACGATATTGCTAGCAGTTGTTAAAGTGTTTGGCAAAACATAATGCGCGTGATTAATAATGTCATGCTTGGATAGAACACGATTTATCACTTCAATATCCTGCTTATCCAAGCGATATTTGCCGTCACTTTCGACGTCGCTGCCTTGCTGAGAGTTTGATGTCATTGTTTTCCGCATTTTAAGTGACGCGAAGTAATCTGGCCGGTGGCCACCGATAAGTGGCACCAAGGCGCAAATCAAGCGGGAAGGATCTTGCAGTAGATCCTCGTAGCGCACAGCACATACAAAAAAGTGCGGATAATCTTGCATTAAGCGCAAAGCGCGGTTCATTTTGGACAACCAGGATAACGCAAGCACAGCCCCTACCCCGGCAATTCCCTTGTAACGCGCATCCAAGATTAAGGGTGCAAAAAGCACCACCTTATTTCTCACTAACGGTAGTTTGCCAAGCCAGTAAACAGGTAGTCTATCCAGACTGAAGTTCTTGGCTGCCCGCACGGGGGCTAACTTATTCAACAGCCCCAGGAAAGAGTTGCTCGTATCGTACGCATTACGGTATAAAAAAATATTCTGCGCATAAGGGTGGGCCTGCTGAAGTTGATCAGCGATATGGATGCAAACCCCCCTTAGCTTGACCACCACATCTTTTTTTGAGTCATCGCCAAGCTCTGCAAGCAGCAAGCTGGTCAGTTTCTCTATCACCGCAGGCATCCGTCTATCAAGGCTTGAGCCGTACTGCTGATCTAACATCGCCCACTGGGTATAATAGTCAGGCTCGGATATAGCGGATACTTCGCCTGTATCTTCGAGCAACTTACAAAGCAAGGTTGAACCGCAGCGACCAGTACTGTGCAAAAAAACAAGATTTTCCGCACGGTCAAATGCCTTGACATCAAGGGCCAGAACTTCATCAAAAGGAAGCGAAAATACCCGCAGTGCAAAATCACGCTGCGCCTGGTACAAAAAAGGCGCGGACTTCAACTGAGCTGCAGAACCAGATGTTTCAACAAAAACCGCACAGCGTTGCTTATAGTCGATAGCGTAAGGAGTCAATAACCTAGAGCGTTTTTTCCAATAGCTCGTGAAATCTACATCCGCTAAAGAACTCAGTTTAAAATTTCCGAATGATGAAAATTCGGCAATCGGCAGACTTTTGAGCCCCTTAACCTGATACACCTTAGCCATAACACTCCCATAGACACCCTATTCAGAATACAGCGTATTATACGTTGAAAACACACCCGCCTCTAACATTGATTGCTTTTTAGACAGCTCATGCTCGACGCCTTATGAATACGAAAAAACACAGTGTTATATAAAATACCCATGTTGCTGTACAATTCGCTGCTTTGTAACCTGCAATACCAAGAAGGAAGGCTTAAATAAAGCGAGAATACTATTTATAAATTATGTTTTTCAATAAGTTAAAATAGAAACCTTAACTTTCGCCTGAAAAGAAAACAAGGCCATAAGCCAACTTGAAATATTTATGCATTAAATATGCCAAACTTAATATCACTACCAGACTACCATCAGGCCTCTATATCTACACGCGAGGCCGTTACTACCGAGGAGAGAAGCAATGAGCAATGCCGATACTGTCGCATTATCAGATGTCATTAAAAGTGTACCTGGCCTAGTCAAACGGGTACCAAAAATTGGAAAAGCAGCCAAAGTGCTTAATCCCAAGCGCACGAACTACTCCATGGGAGCAGCGATTGCTGACATCTCAGCCAAGCATCCCAACAACGTGGCAATCTACCAAGACAACCGTAAAGTCACTTATGCGGAGCTTAACCGCCAAGCTAACCAGTTAGCACATTACCTTATTTCCATTGGCGTCAAAAAGGGCGAGACCGTTGCCCTTTCCATGCAAAACCGAGCTGAATTCCTTATCTGTGTAACAGGCATAGCCAAAGCCGGTGG
>DFBZ01000158.1:2187-6881 GCA_002366835.1 Gammaproteobacteria bacterium UBA3067 | reverse complement strand
GACAAAGCCCTCTTTGTAGGTGATTGGGATGCTTTCGAAAACCCAGGTAAAGCCCCTCGCGGTTACATAAACCTGGCCGCTGAAATGCAAAACCAACCCCTTAGCAACCCCGTTGCCACCGACGCAATCAACAAAACAGACCACTTGTTTTATATCTATACCTCCGGCACAACCGGCATGCCCAAAGCATCAATCACTAACCATGAGCGATTTTTAGCAGCCTACGGTGGCGGTGGTATTTTTGCCAACCTCAGTGACAAAGACATTCTTTACGCCACGCTGCCACTTTACCATGCAACAGGCTTGCTGGTTTGCTGGGCAGGCGGTGTTTTAAATGGGGCCGGAGCCATCGTTCCAGCACGCAAATTCAGCGCCTCCAACTTCTGGAGCGATGTTGAACGTTACCAATGCACCGCTTTCGGATACGTTGGTGAGCTTTGCCGTTACCTAATGAATGTGCCAGAAAAGCCCGATGACGTGAACAACACCATCCATACAATAATCGGCAACGGCCTTCGACCTTCTATCTGGCCTCAATTTAGAAAGCGCTTTGGTATTAAAAATGTCGTTGAGTTTTACGCATCCAGTGAGGGTAACGTCGCCTTTTTTAATCTCTTCAACCTAGAAAATACCGTTGGATTTGGTGGTGGAAATATCGCCTTGGTCAAATATGACCGTGATTCAGAAACACCTTTAAAGGATGCCAAGGGTTTTTATATAAAAGCCGACAAGGGCGAACCTGGCCTAATGATAGGAGAAGTCACTAAAGCAACGCCATTTATTGGTTACACCCAGAAAGATAAAACAGAAGGTGCCCTGCTTCGTGATGTCTTCAAAAAAGGTGATTGCTACTTCAACACCGGCGACATGCTGAAAAATATCGGTTGCATGCACTACCAGTTTGTCGACCGTTTAGGCGACACCTTTCGCTGGAAAGGTGAAAATGTATCCACCACCGAAGTAGAAAACATACTGCACGGCTTCCCCGGTTTTGAAGATGCTGTTGTCTATGGCGTAGAAATCCCTGAAACCAACGGCCGTGCCGGAATGGTGTCCCTCACCCCCACAGCAGATGCAAAAGACCTTAAGCTGGAAGCACTACTGAGCTACATGAAATCAGAAATGCCTTCCTATGCCATCCCTCTTTTCATTCGCATTAAACCTGCCATGGAAACCACCGCCACTTTCAAGTACAAAAAATCTGACTTGAAAAAAGACGGATATGATCCAGAAAAAGTAAGCGATGCACTTCATGCGCTAATTGACGGCAAGTATCAGGAAGTTACGCCTGCCTTATTTAAGGAAATCAACTCAGGGAAGCATCGCCTCTAAGCGGCACTTCTCGCACGCAAATAAAAAGGGCAGCCAAATGGCTGCCCTTTTTTTGTTTCATCGTTTTAGTCGGAAGCCTATCCATTTAAACGAGACAACAGCCCCCGCGTATCCACCACCATCTTGGCGGCAAACTTTTCTTTGGGTAAGCGTACAAAAGACTTATGGTCGACCAGAATTACAATAGTATTCGCCCTTTCCAGTGCTTCGTTCACCGAACTCAACTCTATTCCTTTACTAAGCAATCGCTCAGGTAGCTCAGAAATATTAGGCTCTACTGCTAACACCTCACCAATTTCCTGCTCGGCTATCTCCTCACAAATATCCATGGCCGGGCTTTCACGCAAATCATCAATATCCGCCTTGAATGCCAAACCGAAGCAGGCAATAACCGGCTTTTTAAACTGGTCAGCCAGCTCTCTCACCTGGTTCACCACATAATAAGGCTTATCATTATTGATTTCACGAGCCAAACGAATCATTTTTGCTTTTTCTGGAGCCGAATGCACAATAAACCAGGGGTCAACGGCGATACAATGCCCACCCACACCCGGCCCTGGGTTCAGGACATTGACCCTGGGATGACGATTAGTTAAACGAACCAGCTCCCACACATTCACATCTAGCTGATCACAAATGGTGGATAGCTCGTTCGCAAAGGCGATATTTACATCCCGAAAAGAGTTTTCAGTTAACTTGGCCAGTTCAGCCGTGCGCGCATTAGTGGCAATACACTCCCCAGCAACAATAAGCTCATACAGCTCCGTTGCGCGCTCTGTACAATAAGGCGTCAAGCCTCCAATAATACGATCATTAGATACCAATTCCTGAAGCACCTTGCCCGGTAATACACGTTCTGGACAATGGGCCACTTGTACATCGGCATCCTCTCCCTGCGTATGAGGAAAGCTTAAATCAGGCCTTGCCTCCCCTAACCAATGCGACAGTTGTTCAGTGGCGCCGACCGGAGAGGTAGATTCCAATATCACCAGATCACCTTTTTTTAGTACTGGTGCAATATTTTTACCCGCAGCCTCGATATAGCTGAGATCCGGTTCATTATCGCCTTTAAATGGCGTAGGCACCGCAACCATAAAGGCATCGGCCGGTTCAGGTGTTAATGTGGCGCGCAATCGACCCGCATGCACCGCACCCCTTACCACCATATCCAAATCCGGCTCAACGATATGCACCTTGCCCGCATTAATCGTGTTCACGGCCTTTTCTGAAACCTCAACACCAATTACGTCCAAACCGCGAGAGGCAAACACTGCGGCCGTTGGCAAACCAATATAGCCCAAACCAACTACAGAAATTGTTTTAAATGTCATAGAGTTATTCCAATTACCTTATTCAATATCGAGGTTTTTATACCTTCTTCAAAAATTCTACAATACGCGAACACGCTAAACCATCACCGTAGGGGTTATGGGCAACACTCATACGGGCATACTCTTCGTCATCACTCAACAGTAACAAGGCCTGCTCAACAATCTTATCTTTATCTGCCCCCACCAATCTTACCGTACCCGCATCGACAGCCTCTGGCCGTTCCGTGGTTTCACGCATCACTAGCACTGGCTTGCCCAGAGAAGGTGCTTCTTCCTGAATACCACCAGAGTCAGTAATAATAATGGTTGATTTCGACATCAAATAAACGAAAGGCAAGTAATCGAGGGGTTCGATCAAACGAATATTGTCACGAGAGGCTAAAATACGATTTACTGGCTCACGCACGTTCGGATTTAGATGCACGGGATAGATAATTTGTACATCCGCGCACTTTTCACTGATTTCCTTTAAGCCTTCACAAATTTGCTCGAAGCCTCCGCCAAAGCTCTCTCTACGGTGCCCTGTTACTAAAATTATGCGTTTTTCAAAGTCAACGCCCTGCTCAGAGAAAAAAGTGTTCAAGCTGCTGTTCTTTTCTTCTTGCTCGGTAATTTTTTGCGTTTGCAACAAGGCATCGATCACCGTATTGCCTGTCACCAGAATAGAGTCACTGGCAACATTCTCTGCTCTTAGGTTGCTCCTCGCCTTCTCCGTCGGGGCAAAGTGCCATTGAGCGACGCTGCCCGTTACTTTTCGGTTTAACTCCTCCGGCCAGGGTGAATAGATATTCCCGGTACGTAAACCCGCCTCCACATGCCCAACGGGAATTTGTTGGTAAAAAGAGGCCAACGATGCCGACATGGTGGTGGTGGTATCCCCATGCACTAGTACACAATCAGGCTTAAAATCTTGTAACACCGCCTTTAAACCCTGCAAAACGGCCTGCGTTACATCCGTTAAATCCTGATTAGGTTTCATAATATCCAAATCAAAATCTGGCTGAATATCAAACAGGGCCAAAACCTGATCAAGCATTTCACGGTGCTGCGCCGTTACACACACGCGCGCATCAAAAGCAGAGTCGGCCTGCAGCAGCTTCACCAAAGGGGCCATTTTTATCGCTTCAGGGCGGGTACCAAAAACAAGCAGGACTTTTTTCAGGGTCATCAATAAATCTCTGAGTAAAAACAAGGAGGAAGCGGGAGGATAGCAGCATAGGCTGATAATAATAAGGAAAAATTAAAGAGAGAAAGAACACTTTTAACTGGCGAGAGCACGCACGCAAATTTCATCCGGGCACTTTAAGCGCCTAACCTCTTTTAACAGCAAAGCCGCCTCAGCATAACCCTTCTGAAGAAAGGCCAGCCATTGCTTTAAACGGCCCGCCACCTGCACAGGCAATCCCGTGCCAATGAGCAACTCAGCATAACGGATAAATACGAGCTTCATTTCAGACCACGAAAGCACCTTTTCAGATTCACCTTTAATCAAGCGGGGCAAATCTGGCCGTGCCAAAGCGCCCCTTCCCAACATAAGGCGATCACAAGCACTCTCGGCTTTACAGGCCAAAGCATCCTCAACCGTCCAAATCTCTCCATTTGCCACAACAGGGATAGACACCGCATCGTTAATACGACCAATCCAATGCCAATGTGCCGGTGGACGATAGGCTTCAAGCTTAGTGCGCGCGTGCACCGTTATCCAGCTCACCCCACCCGCTTCCAGGGCCAGCGCATTTTCAATGGCTAGTGACTTATCCTCAAAACCCAAGCGCATCTTGGCAGTCACTGGCACCGTACTAGGCACCGCAGCTCGAACAGCGCTCACAATGGCATATAACTGCTCAGGGAACTGTAAAAGATACGAGCCGCCTGCGCTCTTATTCACACACTTGGAAGGACAGCCAAAATTTAGATCAATCACCGGCGCACCCAACTCAGCGGCACGCGCAGCATTTTCAGCCATCAAAACAGGGTCGCTGCCTAACAATTGAACGTGAACAGGCACCCCTGATGCGGTTTTCGCACCGC
>DFBZ01000158.1:0-2111 GCA_002366835.1 Gammaproteobacteria bacterium UBA3067 | reverse complement strand
ACGTCACAGACACCTTCCATTGGGGCGAGGACTATTTGCACGGTTTCACCAAGTAACTAGAAATCATGAGGCAAAAATAAACCTCTAACTTTGCATTATAAAGGATTTGAAACACAACGACCTTATCTAGCTTTAGTGAAGTACTTTGATTACTGGTGTAGGTCCCAGCAAATATGGATATCCATCAATTCAAAGGAGGCCCTCCGCTACTCGCAGCTCAGCACCCTTACCTCTAACACATTCAAGAATGTATGCTCACACAGTATATGCCTCCTTCGATAAGGCATCACTCAACAGGCCACCACTTACAATAGCTAACAGTTTGAAACACCATTCAAAATGATCCTCACTGCCTAAATGAGAAATAGGCACATGAATTAATAGTCTGTACACATGCAGCAGAACCAATACTCATGTCCAATAATTTTACACATTACCAATGTATATTTCCTCAAACAATACCCCAAAGGAGGTAAGAGGAGTTTGCTGATAGAAAACAACGGCTTACTATATAAACTACAACAAGAGCATGTAGCATCACCCTTTCAGAGCAGCCCCCCCCCAGATATAAAATATAGATATATCGACCTCGATCGATCAAAAATCGTCCGTTTTTTTTACACACAAAGGGAAAGGAATACCCATAAAAAACATAACTATCTGAATATTAGAGATAATAATTTTTGGCACGCATTATGCTTATTTAAGATCGCAACAACTGATTAAATTTTAAACTATCTTGGAGTAAAGAAAGATGATTAAGAAAGCACTTTTAATATCCGCCATCGCAGCTTTAAGCTCAACAGCAGCTCAGGCAACGATTGTAGGCCAGATAAACTTTGGGGCGGCTAATAACGCGACGGCTACTGTAGACTTTGACGATGATACAGTAATGTTCTCCTCTAGCTCCAATAACGCTGATGTGACGATTGCTGACGGTGTATTTAGCGGTATAACTGTTGGTACAGCGGCGACCCTGAATGATTTTGACTACAGCGCTGATGCTTCAGGTAATATTATCGGCAAAACTGTTTGGGAGATTAATAATGATCTCGACCCCGCTATCGATTATTCATTCACTGTGGATAGCCTTTTCGGAACTCCAACGGAAACCGAAACCGTCGGCCCTTTCAGTACAAGCTATGATCTTGGTCTTACTGGGTTAGGTACAATATACGCCGAAGGCGCGAACTACCTTGGCGCTTGGACTATTAGTTTGGACAGTGCTGGGACTCTCGATAAGTTCTCTTTCAGCTCAACAAGCATTGCTGTACCTGAGCCTGCTTCTATAGCGCTTTTAGGCCTTGGGCTAGCCGGGTTAGGCTTTGCTCGTCGCAATAAGAAAGCATAAAAACTGAGAAAACAAAGGGCTTACGGAGTACTTCCGCAAGCCCTTCTAACAGATAGAAAATACAGTCGGATAAAAAATTTCTCGGCGGCAGCACCACTTAGAGAGCCAAGCCCCACTCAAGCATGTTTAATATTTTCAGAAGCGTTCGCTAAAGAAGAAAAAACACCACTCTAATCCAATACTCCCCAGCACGTCCCATCAAATTCAGCGCAAAAATAGAGCAAACATAGAGCAAACATCATAACTTTTGGATAAACTTGTATAAACGAAGAGCCCTTTACCTTCTTGCTGGTTTATTTATGCCTCACTTCCTGCTCAACCGAATTACTACTACTCAAGTCACCATATTTTTTACAGTCTTTAGCTATCTGAGCTTAATCCCCTTTCTCTTTTCAAACGACTTCGGCCAAATTCATTCCGCGTGGACAACCGCCTCTGAGCTCACCCATGGTTACCCCGTTCTACTTGTTGCCCTATGGCTTATCGTTCGAAACAGCAAACACTACGTGGGTAAAGCCGACTGGCGAATGCTGGTGCCACTTTTCACCATCTTCGTCGCCTACGCAATGGCTGATATTTTAGCCATTAAAACCATCAAGCTCCTGGCTCTTCTAGCGGCGCTGCCCGTTTTCCTCACTGTAGTTTTAGGGGGCAGGTCCTTACGCTTCACCCTTATTCCCACCTTAATTATTGGTATGGCCCTTCCTGCGACCTATTTGGCTATTCCACTATTGCAAAAACTCACCGTTATAGCCAACAC
>DFBZ01000098.1 GCA_002366835.1 Gammaproteobacteria bacterium UBA3067 | reverse complement strand
GCCAATTAGTTTCTTATTTTTATTTTTATTGATGAACTATATTTTTATTATTCTAAGCAGAGCTATTCCCTTAGTGCGCCAAAACGCACCGTAACCTGACTTTATCGGGTTTTATTTCTTATTATTTTCCTTCCCTGTTTTTTTATTTTTATCAGCAGAAGGTTTCTTTCAAAAGCACAAAACATATTGCAGAAGCCATGCCAGATTTAATCAAGAAGCTTTACCTGCCTAAATACAATGACTTGCACCACCTCATGCAATCAATGAGGGTTGTTACCCCTTAATTCGTTACCTCTACTGCAATCCCCGTGTTACCGGACACCGGGTAGAGCGGTAACACGGTAACACTTGCGTCCACAGGGGGAGCAAACTAAAGCAGCTATAAGCTAAGGAAAAACGGTTATAAATCGGGTTTTCAGCCTATGATAGAATCAGCCGCACGACGCACTATCAACAGCAATAAAGTAGGCGGTAATGAAAAAAGATAAGATCAAGATCGTTGACGAGCAGCTGAATGAGGATGGAATCCGGTGCTTCCTCAACAAGCGCCCCGCAGATGGCAGCTCAGAAGACTTCCATATTCTTCTTAAGGCCTATCGCGGGCTAAACGAGGAAAACTTCGCTACCTTTATCTCATTATTTAAAGGGGAAGGCCGCTCAACTAGCGCCCTAAACAAAACGGGCGAAAGCCTCTACGACATCGTCAAAAAACACAAAAAATCAGCTGCCTATACAAAACTACTCGCACCTGAGTCGTAAGCTCTGCACCGGCTACAGCCTGATTTTTGAAAGCATTGCGCCAGCCCCTGCGCCGTCAAAAAAGTGAGGGTAGCACTCTAGATACGCTGCAACCAATTCTTCCGGTGGAAAATCTGCAAAATGGCCGTACTCTTTCAAGTACTCCATATGCTGCTGCCCCTCTCCATCGAAAGGATGGAATACAGAATCTTCCAGCCCATCAAATTCAAGCGGCAACACGTTAAATTTCTCACACATTTCTCGATTAAACGCGGGCGTCGCTTTGACCCACTTCCCCTCTAGATAAATATCCGTGTAACCGTGAAAAGCAAACACATCCGTACGCATCATTTTAATTAAGCCATCCGATGCCAGATGATTCTTCACATCAGCAAAACCCAGTCGCGCTGGGATACCCTGAGCGCGACACAAAGCTGCAAGAAGAATCGCCTTGGGCACACAAAATGCCTTTCGCTCAGCAAGCACATTACTTGCTTTAAACGTCTCACCGCTAAAACCAAAGGCATAAGGGTCGTAACGAACAGCGTCTCGCGCTGCATAATAAAGCTTTACCGCCTTTTCCCGATCTGTTCCACCGCCTGCAGCAGTCTCTTTGGAAAATGCCTGAATATCGGGGTGATCGCAATCTATATAAGCAGTGGGCTTAAGGTATTGCTCGAAACTTTCATCTATATTTTCTTCTACACTAGAGCCTTTATTCTGGTCTTCCATCCTGACGCCTTTTGGTATTATTATTCAAAACTTACCTTACCAGAGTAAAATCTTTAAACCTAGCCTTAACCAAGCAGCGCACGGGTGCCTTAGCCCCTGTCCACACTGTAGAACCCTGATACCTTTCCCCTCTCACTGGAAAATCCCATGTTAAATAAAACCGCTCTCATCACCGGCGCCTCTGCGGGAATCGGCAAAGCCTTCGCAATAAAATTCGCACAAGAGGGGTGGAACCTTGTCGTTACAGCCAGAAGAAAACCGCAGTTAGAAGAGCTTGCACAACAACTGAGGGAACAATATGACATCAAGGTCAAAATCATTAACGAAAGCCACAAGCTCTCTTAAGCCTTCACTGAAAACCAGCCAACAACTTAACAGCACTGACTTGGAAACAAAAAAGCCCGGTTAATTCACACTAACCGGGCTTTTTTTATTTAAGGCACACTTACTAACACATGGCTAACTAGCCTTGGTCAGCAAAACGTCTTAAGTGATAACCCTTGCTGCCAAAGATGCCGCAGAAAAGTGTCAATCGTCGGAAATAATGACCGATATCCAGCTCTTCTGTCATGCCGATACCGCCATGAAGCTGTACTGCATCCTGAGCAACTGCTCGCGCTGCATCCCCGATATAAACTTTCGCACCGGAAACCGCTTTCTTACGCTCGACAGCATCGCTAGATGCTACCTTCATAGATGACATTATCAGCATAGAGCGAGAGCTTTCAACATGGGTAAACATATCTACCATACGGTGTTGAATAACTTGAAAAGAACCAATTGCTTTACCGAATTGCTCGCGTGTTTTCATGTATGCAAGCGTTTTCTGGAAAGAAGAGTTCATCTCACCCAGCGCCTGAGCGCTAGCAGCGACTATTCCATAGTCAATAACACGATCAAGAACAGCAAAGCCTTTTCCTTCTTCGCCAAGCAATTCTGCAGGCGCATCATTAAAACTGATGTTAGCAGCTCGGCCGCCATCCATAGTTTTATAACCACGCACTTCAACACCAGCCGCTTTCGCATCAACAACAAACAGGGAGATGCCGTCTTCATCAGAGTTGCCGCCGGAAGTACGGGCAGAAACAATCAACTTATCTGCTGACGCACCACCAAGAACAACCACTTTTTCACCAGAGACAGTGTAAGCATCGCCCGCTTTTGTTGCAGAAGTGCCAACATTAGCAAGGTTGTAACCTGATTTAGCTTCGGCATAAGCCACTGACATCAGCAACTCACCACCGATGATACCCGCAAGAAGCTCTGCCTTTTGCTCAGAGCTACCAGCGAATGCTAGAGCGTTACCTGAAAGCACGATAGTGCTCAAGTAAGGTTCTAGCACCATGCCGTTACCAAACGCTTCCATAACAAGTGAAGTTTCAATGGCACCACCGCCGAAACCGCCGTCTTCTTCGGAAAATGGTACACCTAACCAACCAAGCTCAGCAAACTGCTGCCATACGCTGCGATCAAAACCCTCATCCATTTCTAGGATTTTATTACGTGTTTCAAAGCTATAGTCGTTTTGAACAAACTTCTCAACCTGTTCTTTTATAAGTTTTTGCTCATCTGAATATGAAAAATCCATAATAATCTCCCCTCGCTTATCTCAAGCCTAATAACATTTTAGCTACAACGTTTTTCTGAACTTCAGTACTACCACCATAAATGGTACTGGCGCGTAAGAAGTTATAGGTTTGAGTTGCATAGGCAAAATCTTCTGGCCCAACAAAACCCTCTGTGTGCCATGGAAACGCGTAGTAACCCGCCATCTTCACTTTCAATTCAGAAAGCTCTTGCTGAGTATCGGTGCCCTTAATCTTGAGCAGTGATGACTCTGGGCCAGGTGCTCGACCTGCAGCCGTATCAGCCAAGGTACGGAAGTTAGTAAACTCAAGCTGCATAAGATTGATTTCAGCCTGAGCAATATCTAAACGTGTTTGCTCGTCATCAATCAAAGCCTTGCCATCTACTTCGTTTTCAGCGGCAATGCGCTTGATGTTAGCAAGGTTGAGCTTAGAATCTGCCACACCTGCAATCGTTGTACGCTCGTGAGTTAAGAGGTACTTGGCAATGGTCCAGCCTTGCCCTTCTTGGCCCACTAGGTTTTCCTTGGGAACGCGAACGTTATCAAAGAACACCTGGTTAAGATGGTGCTCACCATCAATACTCACGATAGGCTGAATTTCAATGCCAGGCGCGCTCATGTCGTCAATCAGGATGAATG
Source organism: Gammaproteobacteria bacterium UBA3067 (assembly GCA_002366835.1). Taxonomy (GTDB): domain Bacteria; phylum Pseudomonadota; class Gammaproteobacteria; order Pseudomonadales; family UBA3067; genus UBA3067. The sequence goes on along the minus strand of DFBZ01000098.1, from coordinate 2,756 downwards.
AAATACCAGCCTGAGGCTTACACTCGTTATCAGTACGAACCAGACAGAAGCAACGGTTCGCATAATGCCCGTAGGTAGTCCAGATTTTAGTACCGTTAATGACGTAATCATCGCCATCTAAAACCGCTTGGGTTTTAAGGCTTGCAAGGTCAGAACCAGCACCTGGCTCAGAATAACCCTGACACCACCAATCTTCAGCGCTTTCGATTTTTGGCAGGTACTTTTCTTTTTGCTCAGGGCTACCAAAAGCCATCAGTACGGGCCCAAGCATAATGATTCCCATGGAGAATCCTACCGGTGCGCCTGCAGCAGCACGCTCAGCATCAAAAATATAACGCTGGGTTGCATTCCAGTCTGGGCCGCCGTGCTCTGGGGGCCAACTTACAACCAAGTAGCCAGCAGAACCCAACAGCTTCTGCCAGGAGATAATTTCTTCACGCGTAAGCATTTCGCCACGCATGTTTTTCTGTTTAAGGTCTTCTGGCAAGTTTTCTTTAAACCAGGCTCTTACTTCTTGCTGGAACTCAAGTTCCTCTGGGCTATAGTCTATATTCATAGGATCTTCCTTCTTAGCATTTTTTTAGTGAATCCACACAAGAAACAAAGAAAAATCTCTTATCCTTCATCTCTTTGCTCCGACTGCACTAGCAGGCTTTTGAAATTTACAAAACAACAAGGTAAAAACTTTACTGCTGCGCCACCAGACCCGTGGAGTCTGGAAGCCGTCTCAGAGGCGCTACTTGGCGCAAACCAACAGTAAAGCGCCGCCTATTAAAACACTTGTTTAAAATATTACAAGCAGTAAGCGTCAATTACTGCCCCATACTGCCACGCCAAACGAAAGTTTGGTGCAAAAAAACAACGGTATAATAATAGCTTAGCTACTACGCATCAGGCTTCTGGGCACAGATAATTCCATAGCTCCACAGGCCTCGATCTAGGGCGATTTTTGCACGATGCACAGCAATAACGTTTCCATGTTGCGCCTTATTGCGAAGACGCAGGACCTCAAGTACCTTGGCACCCAGAATCGTCCATTTTGCATATTTGTGCAAACGCTCAGCAGAGGGCCTTACGTGCTCAGTGGCGTTTTCATAATCAAGTTCGTTAAAGCCATTCGTCTTTAGATAAGCGCGAAAGTTATCAACCTGCTCAAGCTCGTTAACGCTCCAGCCCCATAACCACTCATTCATAATCTTCTGATCTTCACCACGATACTCATGATGAGACGCCCAGAAATCAGCAATAATCAGCTTGCCTCCGGGTTTTAAAATACGGAACGCTTCTTTAACAAAGTCTTCCTTATTGGGGGCATGGCAAACACTTTCTATTGCCCAGACCACATCAAATACGTCATCCTCTAGGCCTGTATCGGTGTAATCTCTGACCTCAAAGGCATTGAGAGCAGACGTGCCAGCCTCTTCAGCATTCTTTTTACACGCAATGACTTGTTCCGCGCTGAGTGTAATCCCCAGGGTTTCACAACCTATGTTTTGGCCCATCCAGATAGAACTTCCACCAACGCCACAACCTGCATCCAATACACGGTGCTCTTTTTTAATTTCCGCTCGCTCAGCCAGAACCTGATTCTCCCGAATCAGAGCATCGGAAACGCCTTCGGTGGTTTCATCCCAATACCCGTAATGCATTGCTTTACAGCGATCAAGACGCCATAACATCTTGTAATCAATTTCACAGGAATCGTAATAATTGACGATATCCTCATAATATTTTGCATCTAATTGGCTACCCATGGAGACCCCCTTCCTGGTTATTTCCGGCATCGTAAACCAGCCTATTTTACTGGCATTATTTTCTCAGTGATCCCATACCGACCGAATAACTTCGACCAACCTCACTCAAAATTCGGGCCGCATGATAACATAAGCTCGGTCAATCAGAGGAACACCCGAAAAACATGCAGACACTTACACGCCATACGATCCACGCTGATTCACAAGCCCGCATTAATGGCATTTCTTATTTGCAAAAAGATTCCGGGCAACATGGGCCTAAACTCCACCTTGCCCACGCAACTGGCTTTAATGCCCAAACATACACTCCCTTATTTGAACAAATAAATAAAAATATTACGCTTTATGCCATGGATATGCGTGGCCATGGACAGTCCAGCGCACCCGCGAACCCCACAAAGCTCCGCTCTTGGCACACCTATGAAAAAGATTTAATCGCCTTTATCGACACACTCCCAGAGCCTATTTTCCTCGCGGGGCACTCCATTGGCGCCGCCATCAGCATTGCGGCAGCAGCGGCAAGACCTGAGCGAGTGAAAGGGCTTATATTACTTGAACCAGTTATTCTGCCACCCGCTGCTGACGTGTTTATCACAGCGGCAAAAGCCTTAAAACTTGGCCATAAACTTCCCATTGCTGAAGGTGCCAAAAATCGCACGGCCGAGTTCGCATCTAAGGCCGCCGCCATAGAGCGTTATAGGGGACGCGGGGCGTTTAAGTCGTGGCCTGAAGAGTGGATCAAAAATTATGTGGAGGGTGGCACTCAGAAAACGAAAGAAGGCATAGAGCTCAGCTGCAAACCGGAGTGGGAAGCCAAAACGTTTGCTGTCACCAGCCACCGACCCTGGCAAGCCATCAAAAATCTGAAATGCCCCGTCACGCTTCTGAAGGGGGGAAAAGGTTCCACCTGCATGATGAGTTCACTAAATAAGATGAAGACCCTTCACCCACACAACACCTACCGCGTAATGAAAGAGGCATCACATTTCTTACCCATGGAAT
>DFBZ01000138.1 GCA_002366835.1 Gammaproteobacteria bacterium UBA3067 | reverse complement strand
GCTTCAATAATATTTTGGGTCGGCTCATCATTTAAGCGCGGCTCAAGCACTATCACGCTGTCTTCCACCTGATTTACCGTGTCCACCGGCAAGCCTTCTTGAGGCTTCGGGGGGCTCTGGGTGGTTTGCTTTAAATCAACGCCCTCCGCACTATCACCGGAAATGTCCTGAGCGGGTGCTTCAAGCGGATCACCCATTGACATAGATTCATCTTCTTCCTCATCTTGCCAGAAAGAGACCTCGTCATCGCTGGAGCCAACAAAACTAATCGATTCGGTCGGTGCAGGCTCTTCAGTAGGACTTAATGTAGGCGTACTTTCTAGTATTTCTTCTGCAAGTGAAACCACTTCGTCATGGGAAGCCTCACCCAGTGAGCTAGCCGTGACAGGGGCTAAAGGCTCAGGTATTAGAGGCTGCGATTCACTGGCGCTTTTTTCTTTTTCAACAGCAGGGGAAATCACACTTTTCTGCCTTGCTTGATCCCGAGGCAAATCTCGTTTTTCCACTGCCAAAGAACTCTTGCCCTCCGTTCTATTTATTCGCACAACACGGTTCTGATTTAGGTCATCGGAATGAAAAATACCAATATTTAGACCGGAGTATTCAGCAACTTTCTGTGGGTATTCAATCGCCACACCACTGCCTAAAAGAATCAAACCTAACAACTGATACAAAACAAGGGCAGCAAATTTTAAGCGGCTTACAATAACGTTAACAAAAACAAGGGGAGGAAAAAACAGCATTATTAGCGCTAGAGATTTCTGCGTTGAGAACACCATGAATATGTATACCAATAGGGCTAATACATATATCGAGGCTCCCAAAAGAAGTAAAAGCTCACCCATATTGGAACACCTGAAGAATTAAAGCGCTATAGAAGCACGACAGAAAAACGGCTAGGCGCAATTTTTTGAACCAGCACCCTTCCCTATAAAGTTATATTACTCATAATAGCTGACTCAAGGCTGACTGCCGTCTAACTCAACACCTTCATGTTTATAAGCAGCTGTCCTCAAATCATTCCTTTGCTAGAGGCCAGCCTCCCTGATACCTTTAATCAAATTACTGACCACCCCTCTACTGCCAAAATCGGAGCGATAAAAGTCATAATTTTGTCTTCCATCATATGAAATAACCGTTGAAAGAACCGAACTGACAAACTCATCGCTATCATTGATACCAAACTCCTGCGCAACTGACATTAAGCCATAGAGCTGCTGAACAAACGCTTCTAGCTGCCCCAGCTCTCCGACATCTCCGGCGTCACTTGCCTGGGCGAGACTACTTGCTACGTCATGATAGGCATCAATATTTTTTCGGTACAGTTTCCTATGGCGATCCATTAAATAGGCGGCTAGCTCATCACTACTGTAACCATAGTTTTCAGCGGCCAGATAAGCTAAGCCAATGTGATTGGTAAAATACGAGTCGCCAAGCATCACAAATCGATTCAATAACTGCCTAACCGCACCGGATTCACTTTCTGCGAGATGGGCACCGAACCCTGCAAGCAGCTTCACGTATCGGTGTCGCTGAACAGATATGTTTTCCACAATAACATCAGCTTCCCGAAACCACTTGTCTGCCAAAGGGTTGCTATTTTCATTGGCTAAATAAATAGCTATGCTTTCACCAGTAACCGCCTGCATGTTTATAACGGCAATTTCCCCAGATTCGATACTAGTCCGAATTTTTTCATCCCGAGAAAATGTGGGCTCCTCATGATAGTCTGTGTTATATCTCGACAATAACAGGCTCGTAAACACACTATCCCTAAGCTGGTAGTCCTCTAAAAGCTTATTCGTTGCAGCCACACCCGAGCTCGACAAGGTTTGCTTAGTACCACCCGCCAGCACTTTGGTCGCGTTAACAAGCAGCCCACTTTCCATTGTTGATTTAGCCCGAAAAAAAGACGTTTCCATATCGGGGTTCAAAATACCCAATCCTTTTATCTCAGCGAGGGTAGAGGAAAACCCTTCATCAATGGCTTCAAAAGCACGACCAGCTTCATTTAGTGCGTAGGAAATATCACCTTGGTTTGCAATAGCAGTAATCGCATGGTTAATACGAGATAAATAGGAAAAAGAAATCCCTGAGATCTTTTGTTCAAATGACAATGACTTGGCATCATATATGGGGGCTGTGAGAGCAGAACGCCTCTCAGCCCTTTCAACTTCAAGCCGAATACCGTCAAAAAGCTGGCTAACCTTTCTGCTCAGATGATCCGATAATTGCTTTTGAAATACGCTACCCGCCAGTTCCTCTTTAAACGAACGTTCTTTCAAAATAAAGGAAAGCTCTAAAGGCTCCTCTGCAATAAATGGCAATTCATCTATACTTTCAGCAGCTTGAGCACCTCCAATATTTTTTCGGCGCTTTATTTCTTGGGGTTTCGTCTTAGAAAGTGGCAGATTACGGCCATTTCCACTACTTTGAGAAACACTAGGCAAGTTCATGTGTTTAAATCCGGATATTTGACGTTCAGAAGGTTTAAACTGAATACAGCAAAAATGGTGCCGAATTTAAATTATCAATAATCACACGATGTGAGTTCGTAAAACCAGAGTTTGTTCAACGAGCCACGCGGCGGCTCCTATAAAGAGGCTAAATTTAGGCGAGTCGCCTGTGGAAAAAAGCCAAAAAAAAAGCGGGAAATATTCCCGCTTTTTTAATTAAGTCAACAGTTCGCTTAAATGGCTACTTAACGATACTAGCTTTCATGTAGTCAAAAAACTCACTATCTGGTTTCAGTACAATCAAATCATCTTTTGAGCTAAATGACTTTTTATAAGCGTCCAGACTGCGATAGAAACTATAAAACTCTGGAGCACCGGAAAAGGCCTTTGCATAGATAGAGGAGGCAATAGCATCACCTTCACCACGCACTTTTTCCGCATCCCTATAAGCTTCAGCACGAAGAACCCTTTCCTGACGATCAGCGTCAGCGCGAATACCCTCTGCTAATTCCTTACCAGTAGACCGATATTCCCTTGCCTCTCTCGCTCGCTCTGCTCTCATTCGCGCATAAACAGCCTCACTTGCCGCCGCAGGAAGTTCAATTTTCTTGAGGCGAATATCAACGATGGAAATACCTAGCTCCTCTTGCGTAAGAGCATTTATTTCAGCGGTAAGCTCCACCATCAGCTCTTCTCTTTCGCCTGAGACCACTTCGTGGACGGTACGTTTACCAAACTTATCGCGCAAACCATTATTGACACGGGGCGCCAATAAACGAGAGGCGTTACGGATATTGCCTCCACCCGTAGAGGTAAAGAACTCTTTTACATCGTGAATCTTCCACGTAATGTAGGAATCCACTAAAAGACGTTTTTTCTCTTGGGTGAGATATTCTTCAGGTGGCGCGTCAAGTACTTGCAGCCGGCCATCGAATTTCATGATCTGATCAATAAAGGGAACCTTAAAATCGAGCCCCGGTGCAAGATCTTCTTCAATAACTTCCTTAAAGCGTAACTTTACACCTCGCTCAACTTCTTGGACAACATAGACGGATGAGGATACCAGCAACAATCCTGCACCCATTACAATTAATAATACGAGTGTTTTCGGGTTCATTAGCGCGCCTCCCTTCTACGAATATCTTGAATCTGTCGTGCTCGGTCGGTCACAGATGAGCCTTTGCGAATAGCATCTTGAACCGCTTCTGAATCAACGGTGAGTGATGATTGCGACCGACTTGAACTCTGAGACTGGCTCATTATTTTATCCAGTGGTAGATAAATCATGTTATTGCCGCCTTCTACATCCACCATCACTTTGGTGGTATTAGAAAGAACACTTTCCATGGTTTCAAGATACAAACGCTGTCGCGTTACTTTGGGTGCTTTATTAAACTCCGCTAAGACACGCTCAAAACGGTTAGCCTCACCTTCAGCACGTGCAATCACTTCTTCTTTATACGCACTCGCTTCCTCAAATTGACGCTGTGCATAACCGCGTGCTTCTGGAACGATGCTGTTTGCGTAACTTTCCGCTTCATTTTTTAGACGTTCTTTATCTTCTTTGGCTTTAATTACATCATCAAAAGCCGACTTTACTGCTTTCGGTGGATCTGAATCCTGGATACTCACCTTACGAACGTCTAAGCCTGAGTTATAGCGATCAAGCATGTCCTGAAGTTGTTTATGAACCTGCTGACCCATTACTTCCCGCCCTTCGGTAATAACGTCCGACATGGTAGTGCTACCTACAACATGTCGTAAGGCGCTTTCAGTGGCGTGGTGTAATCCCACTTCCGGACGGCTCATTTCGAGAACATAATCTTTTGCACTACCGATACGATATTGCACCACCAACGCAACCTCTACGATATTCTCATCAATGGTAAGCATGTTGGCGCGCAAATTCATTGATTCCAGACGCTGTACATCTACTTTATAAACGCGGTCAATAAGAGGTGGGTTCCACTGCAGACCAGGCCCAACCGTCGTATTATAAGAACCAAATCGAAGAATAACCCCTTCTTCCCCTTGGCTTACCTGATAAAACCCGAAGAAAAACCAGCCCACCAGAGCAAGTACGCCTAGACCACCGAACAGCTTCATAGGGCTACCTGGCATTCCACCGCCAGATCCACCGCCAAAAGCACCGCCAAATTTATCTTGAAGTTTTTTTATTGCTTCATCAAGATCGGGGGGGCCTTGGTTGTCTTTCTTTCCTCCCCAAGGATCGTTATCTTTCTTTCCACCGCCAGGTTCGTTCCAGGCCATATGAGTCTCCATGCGTTTCTTTTTTTTCTCTGATTTTTACGTAAGTGACATTCAAAAACCCCGCTAAAATCAACATACTTTCAGCGGGGTTTCTGACATATAGAAAATCTTAAGTGCAGTGAGCCGTTATACAGCTTAGTGCTGCATTTGTCATCCCTGTTGGGTGTAAACAATATTTAACTGCGCTTCCTCTCGCCCTGCTTTTCTCAGAACTTGCCGCCAGTCTTTTTTTCCAATATTGATACTTAGCCTGCTAACGCCGTCTTCACCCATTTGCTCACTGATTACGGCACTTTGCTCATAAAGCAAAGCTCTTAACTGTCCTTGATCAGGAGGAATACATATTTCACCACTCACCCTGTCCTCTGACAACAGGCTTGCAATAGCGCTAAATAGTTCTTTTCTACCGACACCTTTTCTTGCACTAAGCCAGACTCGCCATGGCTTACCCGCTTCATCGAAGTCAATTCTAGGTGCTCTGTCTAAAAGATCAATTTTATTATAAACAAGCAAACGCGGCGTACTTTCAACGTCCAGTTCAGACAAGACTTGTTCAACCTGCCCCATATCTTCCTCTCGGTGATCACTCGCCAAGTCAACCACGTGCAATAAAAGATCTGCCTTTTCTGTTTCTTCTAAGGTGGCTCGAAAGGCATCTACAAGATGATGAGGAAGGTTTCTGATAAACCCCACTGTATCCACCAAAACTGCTGGCCCGAAACTTGGTATAGAAATTTTTCGGAGCGTGGGATCAAGGGTCGCAAACAGAAGGTCTTCTGCGAAAATATTAGATTCTGTTAACCAATTAAAAAGCGTAGATTTACCTGCATTGGTGTAACCCACCAAGGCGATACTGGGAATTTCGGCTTTTTCTCTGGCTTTTCGGCTTTGATTGCGCTGACTGCGCACCTTATCCAGGCGAGACTGCAGGGACTTTATACGATGACGGAGTAAGCGGCGGTCAGTTTCGAGCTGGGTTTCCCCCGGGCCACGTAAACCAATACCACCCTTCTGTCTTTCCAGGTGGGTCCAGCCTCTTACTAGGCGAGTTGACAGGTGCTGAAGTTGAGCAAGCTCTACCTGCAGCTTGCCCTCGTAGGTACGTGCTCGCTGGGCGAAAATATCCAAAATTAACGACGTTCTATCAATAACTCGGCATTTGAGCACAGACTCCAGGTTTCTTTCCTGGGTGGGGCTTAAAGCGCAGTTAAAAAGGACAACATCAACCTCAAGCTTCGCGACTACGCCTGCTATCTCATCCACTTTACCTGAACCGATAAAGTACTTAGGGCTGGGCTCATTGACACTTGCAGAGAGGATATCAATGGCTTCTACCCCTGCGGATTTAGCCAGTAACTGGAACTCGTCACAGTCCTCTTCGAGCTTACGGTACTTTATATTCAGGTGAACAAGTAAGGCTCGCTCACCTGCATCCGGACGGTCAAAAAACAATTAAAGCCCCCGAAAAAGAATACGTTTACCTGAAAAGACCAACAAACAACTAATCTTCTAGCTCGTTATCTGCTTCAGTATCATCCTGAATATTACGCGGATTTCTCGCCGGTACGACGGTAGAAATAGCATGTTTATATACCATTTGATTTACGGTATTACGCAACAAAATGACATATTGATCGAAAGATTCAACCTGCCCTTGTAGCTTGATGCCATTAACAAGAAAGATGGATACGGGAATACGCTCTCTTCGTAGCGCATTTAAAAAGGGGTCCTGAAGGCAGTGCCCTTTAGACATGAAAAACTCCTGTGATACTCGGTTCGGTCAAAATTTTATTATGCCATCTTGCCCTCTGGCAAAACTGAGCGCCAGGGTTCAAACTTGGAATATGTTATTTATTTCTTATTTCAGGTGGAAAGCCTATTACGACATACGAAATACTTCTGTGCTGTACAGTTAACAAGCTCAATATTTAGCTGCTCTTTTTGCGATGAAGAGGAAGCACCAAAAGTACTTTTTTCAGCAAGTTTTCTTCATTTCCTTCGAACCAGTATAGGCCTTCCCAGGCACGTAACCAGGTAAGTTGCCGCTTGGCTAGCTGGCGAGTGGCGATAATACCCTTTTCCACCATTTCTTCATAGCATAGCTCACCAGAAAGAAACCCCCATACTTGGCGATACCCCACGGCTCGCATGGCTGGAAGGTCGGCATTGTACCCGTATTTTTCGTGCAACGCCTTCACTTCTTCAAGCAGCCCATTATCAAGCATCTTTGAAAAGCGCTGACGGATTCGCTGATGCAGAACACTGCGATCTTTTGGGGCCAAAGCAATAGCTTTAAATTCATAAAGGTCCTCAAAGCATTCACCCTTCCCCTCCAGCTTTCGCCCTTCTTCCTGCAGCTCACTTAAGTTTCGCCCGGTAATCTCGTAAACTTCAAGCGCTCGCTGAATGCGCTGACTGTCATTTTCATGGATACGCTCTGCTGACTTCGCATCGATATTTTTCAATCGATCGTGAAGTGACAGCAAGCCGTTCTCCTCAATTTCTTTCGCCAAAGCGGCCCTCACCCCTTCATTAGCGGGGGGAAGCTCCGCCAAACCCTCAACCAGGGCTTTAAAGTAAAGCATTGTCCCTCCCACCAAAACAGGCAGTCGGCCTTGCGCAATTGCAGAATCGATAACTTTCATCGCATCTGCACGGAAGTCTGCCGCTGAATAGGGTTCATCAGGCTCTCGAATGTCAACAAGCTGATGCGGCACACGCTCCAGCTCTTCAGCGCTGGGTTTGGCACTGCCAATATCCAACCCTTTGTATACCAAGGCAGAATCAACACTGATAATTTCACAAGGGATTTGGCTAGCTAACTGCATTGCCAACGCTGTTTTACCCGATGCAGTCGGCCCCATAATAAAAACAACAGCGGGTTTGTCTGAATGATCAAAAACGTAATATTCACGCAACAAGGACAAAGGTCACTGCCCCCTTAGAAACATTTTGTCCAACTCGGACATTGATTTTTGTACCCAAGTAGGACGACCATGATTACACTGACCGCTGCGCTCCGTTCTTTCCATATCCCGCAGCAACGCATTCATTTCAAGGATTGATAGCTGGCGATTAGCACGTACCGAACCGAAACAAGCCATGGTAGCAAGCAAGTGATTCGTGGAATCTTCTGTGCGCGAAGTGGAGCCGTGCGTCAATAGGTCGGCGATAGTATCCCGCACTAATGCTTCAGTATCGGCATCTCTTAATAGAGCCGGAAGCTGCCGAATAACGATAGACTCCGGCCCCATTGGCTCAAGCCTCAAACCCAGTGAATTAAATACTTCACGGTAATGCTCAACGCACTCCACTTCCCTCTTACTCAGGTGCACCGTAATCGGAACCAGTAAGGGCTGACTCACGACTCCGCCAGAGTGAAAACTTTCCTTTAAGCGCTCGTAACTTATGCGCTCGTGCGCGGCATGCATATCGACAATAATTAAGCCTTCTCTATTTTGCGCAAGTATGTAAATACCGTGCAGCTGAGCGATCGCGTAGCCGAGCGGTGGAACTTCTGACTCGTCGCCACTCGCTACTGATGATAATTGGGGAGCGGCACTTGTTTCGCCCCCGAGCAAGGATTTGTAACCCGATAGCTGCTCTGCCACTGACGCCGGCTGAAATTTATCTGTAAAGCCAGGCGAGCCCGATGAAGAAAAACCTTGGTCGTGTTGACGAATAGAAGAGGTGTTTGACGATAAACCCAAAACCTCCTGAGAAGGCGTTTCGGATGGTCTTATCTGCATTGGCTGCCCTTGATTTGGGTAGCCAGCAGGCTCAAGCCTTACATTTTCCGAAGGGTTACTCATAGCCTCAGCGCCATCACCCGGCCGAATATCAGCAATAACACGGTGTAAACTTCGATATAAAAAATCATGCACCTGACGCGATTCTCTAAATCTCACTTCATGCTTTGTAGGGTGAACATTCACATCCACTGCATGAGGATCAAGGTCCAGATAGAGAATATAAACAGGATGGCGGCTTTGATATAAAACATCTTTGTAAGCCCGCCTTACCGCATGACTCACCACTTTATCTCTAACGATGCGCCCATTCACGTAGAAATACTGATTAACCGCCTGGCTTCGCGAATAACTTGGTTCGCCCATCCAGCCATAGAGGTGCATATCATTATGTTTCACATCAACGGCAACAACATTTTTTATAAAGTCGCTGCCACAAATCATGGCGACGCGACGCTCTTTCTCTAATTGACTAGCCGCCGGCTTTAAGTTCAACACCGTTTTTTGATTGTGGCGTAGTTGAAACCCAACATTAAAGTGCCTGAGGGCCAATCGTTTGACGGCTTCTTCAATGTGATTAAATTCAGTTTTTTCGGTGCGTAAGAACTTACGGCGCGCGGGTGTGTTAAAAAAAAGATCCCGCACTTCCACGCTACTTCCTTTGCCATGAGCGACGGGGCGAACTTCAGCCTCCATTTCTTTGCCCTCAACACTTACGACCCAACCTTGACCCGACTCATCCTGACTGGAGCTCAGGCTTAATCGGGAAACAGAGCTGATGCTGGCCAAGGCCTCACCACGAAAACCAAGACTACTAATTCCCTCTAAGTCTTCTACATCGCGCACTTTACTCGTGGCATGGCGACTCAACGCTAAGGCGAGATCATCCTTAAAAATACCACTGGCATTGTCGCGCACACGCATAAGCTTGATACCCGCTTGCTCGACCTCGATATCTATTTGGCTTGCGCCCGCATCAATACTATTTTCCAGTAGCTCTTTGATCACAGAAGCGGGACGCTCCACAACCTCCCCAGCTGCGATCTGGTTTGATAAACGTGGGCTTAACTGATGGATTCTCAATGAAGTGTTCCGTCTTTTCAAAAAATAGAAATTATAAACTCAGATGAATCACTTGAGCAGTGAGTTTAAGGGAAATAAACGTCAAAACGCGCGCTTTTACCAAGCACTTGAAAAGCAGGCTTGCCACAACCAAGCATCTCACCCTTTCGAGGGCGCTTCACCACAAGCCTTTTAACCCCGCTGCGCAAAGCACTTTGAATAAGGTCTTCTCCATCCTTATCCTCACCAAGAGCACTCCGTAGGATACGCATATCCTTCTTAACTTGGGCCGTCTTATTCGAGCCCGGAAACATAGGGTCAAGATAAATTACATCGGGGTGAAAAGCCGACTCCTCTTGCAGCGAAGAAAAGTCTGAATTCTGCAGATAAGCGAGCGCATCGGTATGGATCAGTTTCATCCGTCCGACTATCTCGGACAGTTCGATGTTATTTTTTGCGCGCTGCAGTCCATCTTCAAGCAAAGCCGCCATCAAAGCTGAGCGCTCAAGCATAACAACTTGGCATCCAAAACCGGCCAATAAAAAACTATCTCGGCCAAAACCAGCCGTTGCATCAAGAATTTGCAAACCACCTGCTTTGTTTGATTTAAGCCCAACAGCTTTGGCTAGCAACTCATTTTTAACGCTTTTATTTTCTTTTCGATAACGGTTAGAGCCGGAGCAAAAATCCACATCAACGTAGATAGGCCGATTATCATCCATAACGGAAAGCGAGAGCTTCCCTTCATTCATCGACATTACCAAAGGATAATGACCACGATCTACATTCGCGAGCGTATCAAATATAAAAAAGGTATCGTTTCCTAGGCTCTCGACTAGATCAGGAAATGCGTCAAGACAGGCTGACTCAATGGCT
>DFBZ01000034.1 GCA_002366835.1 Gammaproteobacteria bacterium UBA3067 | reverse complement strand
TCATTTATGACCAGATACATTTTCATTTAATTGTTCGGCGCTCACCAAGGCTGCATTAATGACCTCTGCCAGTTTTTCTGCTTCCACACCCTGCAGTATGCCATCATGACTGGCGACAATCTGGGCAGAGGAATACCCCCCCGTTGCCAGCCCCGACCACCCGGTGGAGGAGTCGCCATTAATATTCTCGGTGGCACGCACATGCAAGACGGGTGCGGCGCAGGCTTGCGCTTGGTAGTTTAGTAATGCTTCACCGTTTGCCTTCATGACATGGGCCATACGCTGCACCTGGTCGAGGCTGAGTTCGGCACTGATAATGCCCTGCTCTTGGGCGGCGGTATAGAAGCTTGATATCTGCTGGTCTAAGTCTTGTTTTTCCAGCGTTTTCCAATCCAGTTGCAGGGTGTCGCCCAATTGTGAGCGCAGTAGATCGATACTGCTCTGCTGACGATAGTGCTTTGGAATATTTTGTGGTGCGAAGGTATCAATCAATCCGACAAAAGCGATGGTTTGGTTTTGCGCGCCCAGTTGTTGCGCCATTTCCCACGCGATATTACCGCCGAGGGATTGCCCTGCCAGATAATACGGGCCTTGTTTTTGGTGGGCTTGAATGACTTCGAGGTAGTAAGTCGCCATCACTTCAAAACGATCAAACACTGCTTGCTCTGGCAAAAGGCCGGAGCACTGTAATCCGTAAATGGGCCGCTTAGCTTCGTGCTTTTGCAGGGCTTCGGCCAGTGCGTGATAGCACAGGATGGTTCCACCAACGGGGTGAATAAGATAAAGCGGCTCAAGTGGGCTTTCGCCTTCCGCCAGACGCGCTTCTTTTATAAGCACCAATGGCGACCAGTTTTCGGGGTTTACCTGGGTCGCCACGAGTTGTGCGAGTTCAGCAATATTTTGTGCTGTAAATAACATTGATAGAGAAAACTGAAGATGGAATTTTTTCTCCATGCGGGCAACGATACGGACGGCTAATAGTGAGTTACCGCCCACCTGGAAAAAATTATCCCAGATGCCAACGCGGTTTAAGCCGAGTACTTCGCACCAGATTTGGGCCAGCCCTTCTTCGATGTCATTGCGAGGTGGCACAAAGGGCGTGGCGTCTAGTTCTTCTATTTTGGGTAGTGCACTTCGGTCTACTTTGCCATTTGGGGTGAGGGGCCAATGGCTCAGCACTATCACGCTGGAGGGGATCATATACACCGGCAAGGTTTCACTTAAATGCTGGAACCAGTTTATTTCATTAAGGCTATCTGGCCCGATGATATACGCGACTAAACGTTCTAGCTCTTCGGCATTTTCTACATTGTTTTCCAGGGGCCTGCGGTCAATTTGTACGAGGCAATCTTCCACTCCCTCTTGTGCCAACAGTGCGGCTTCTATTTCTTGAAGCTCTATACGCAAACCGCGCAGTTTTATTTGGAAGTCTTTACGGCCCACAAATTCAAGGTCGCCATTCGGTAATAGACACATTAAATCGCCGCTGCGATACCACAACTCGTTGCTGGATTTTTTCTCTGGAATTGTTTGAAATACTTTTTCGCTAAGCTCCGGCTTATTTAAATAACCGGCCCCCACGCCCGCGCCACTGATGCATAATTCGCCCACGACACCGGGGGGAACTTTCTGCCCTGCATCATTGACCAGATGTAAATTAACATTGGTATTGGGGCGACCGATGGGTACGGTATTGTGATCTATATCGTCGAGGATATAAAAGGCGGCGATGTCGGTGCACTCGGTGGGGCCGTAATTATTCACCAGTTTTGCGTGGCAATGTTCTGAATGCAACCAGTCGCGCAGTCTATCGAGAACAATGGCTTCACCGCCAAGAATCAACCACTGCAAACTCTGCAAGGCTTGATAGCGCCCTTCGCAGGCTTCCACAATGCCGTAAAAAGCACTGGGGGCACAGTTAATGGTGGTGATATTGTGCTGTTGGATTTGAGCTAAAAGGCGTTGAGGGTCGTAGTGTTCTTCCTCTGGAAAATAAATACACGCACCAGTCAGCAACGGCGCCCAAAGGTTTTTCTGGGTAAGGTCAAAACCAAAGGCGCTAATAAGCAAATGTCGAGCGGCGCTGTTGAATTTAAATTCTTCGCTATACCAATCCAGCAGGTTGCTCACGCCTTGTTGTTTTACCGCTGCTCCTTTTGGCTGGCCGGTGGAGCCAGAGGTGTAGATAATATAAAAAATGTCATCGAAAGAGTGTGTAATGTTCGTTTCTAATTCGACATTGTTACTCTCTACTAGGTTTTCTATAAAGCAACAGGGGCTGCTTAAGTCTGGAAGGCGTGTTAACAAGGCGGAGGAGGAAATCACCAGTGCTGCCTCAGAGTCATTAACAATGTAGGCAATACGTTCTTGGGGGTAGGAAATATCAATTGGCACATAGGTCGCGCCGGCTTTTATCACGGCCACCAGAGCGATGATTAATTCTGGTGAACGTGGCAGGCAGATTGCGACGCGACTGTTTTGGGAGATTCCCTTTTCCAGGAGCTGTGCAGCCAGATGATTAGATAAGCGCTGTAATTCATCGTATGAAAGTTCTGTTTCGCCGACACATACCGCCACCTTTTCTGGGTGGTTTTTTTGACTCATCTCAAACTGCTGCTGGACTGTGTTCAATCTATCAAGCGGTTTTTTCTTGCCAACCATTTGCTGTTTAATAAAGGACTTTTCTTGCGCCAGGGTAAAATCCAGTTCGGATATACGCTCGACCCCTGCCTGTGAACTATGCCCAATAATTTGTTGGCTAAGTGCTTCCAAACGTTCAACGAATTGAAAGTCTTCAAATTCACCCTGGGGGTAATGCAAACCGAGGCTCAGCTGGCCTTGCTTAAAATTGACCACGAGGTGCACTTGCTCTACGTCATTGTGAAATAGCAAGGTGTCATAGCTATGGCCTGCTACTTCAAACTCACGGGTGAAGTGATAATAATTGTACATAAAACTAAGGCGGCTTTCTGGCACCAGATATTTTTGCATCATAATGGAGGTGTGAAAGCCGGATTTATTAATTGCGCGCTGTTCTTCCCGCACACGCTTAAAATAATCCACGAGGCTTTGATCTGCCTGCATGGCTTCCAGTTCAAAAATAAAGGGGCGGCGCTGCACTGTACAACCGGCGGCATTTAATTTCATGCCCAATAAATCAGCGCTCAGTTCAAATAAAGAGAAGTCTTCTTCTGGGCGACAATACAGCTTCACCAACAAACCGAATAAGCCTTTAAAGTACAAAGCAGGGGTAATACGTTGGGCACGACAGTATTTTTTCACCCCTTGCCAGTGGGCTTCGTCCAGTGTTTTAGAACGCCTCACTATTTCTTGGGCACCTTCATTATTCAGGGGCTGATCTATGGATTTATTGATGCGCCATTGGGAAAGGCCTGCTGTGGAGGATAATTTATCCCGCCAAAATCGAATGGCTTCGGGTGTGTCGGTATGCTGGCGTTCTTTTTTAAGGTATTGGGGGAAATATTCTTCAGGCAGAAGAGTTTCTTGCTGCGTGTTCAGAGAATGATAAACCTCTAATAAGGAGGCCACCATACTCGTGACACCCATGCCATCCATCAGCGCGTGATGGGCGGCGATTAATAGATAATCCTTATCGTCGGTTTTTAATAATTGAAACCGTAACAATTTGCCAGTCAGATCATAGGGGCGAAATACGAAAGCACGCACATAGGCTTCGCTTTGGGCCGCATTTTCAAAGCGACTATCTGAGCGAGTTTCCCATTCTAGCTGTATGTCTTTACCAACAAGCCGATAGGCATCGTCCAGCCAAGGGGCAGTGGCCAAAGCGATGCGGCTTCTAAGAATACTGCTTTGCCCAGCTAGTTTTTCCATTGCTTTATAAAGTAGATCGCCATCTACTTTGTTTGGAAAAATAAGCGCACCGCCGAAGCAGTTGTCCAGAGTATCGGGCGTGACACGACTTAGTAAAACGAGATCACGCTGCATATGGCTAAGGGGGGATATTTCACACGCCTGTTCGCCGCCCTGAACGTGTTTTGCTAATTGGGCCTTCGTCACCAAGCCGACATCATCAATGCCTTGCTCGAAGGAGGAAACAATACTTTCAAGCAAAGTAATATAATGCTGCACAAATTGCGCGATGCTGCTTTCATCAAATAAGGCGGTGCTGTATTCCACTACACCACCCAAACCGTCTTTGCTTTCCCTTAATATAAAGGTCATGTCGTATTTGGAAGACACACGCCCGAGGGGAAGGTTTTCTAATTCTAATCCGGCGAATGCGGGTAGCTCGCCCAGCTCATCAAAACTCTGCAGTTGAAAACCCACTTGTGCGACTGGTGCATGGGAGAGACTGCGTTCGATATTAAGTTGTTCTAATAGTATCTCGGCGGGTAGATCCTGATGTGAAAGACAAGCCAATAAATTCGATTTTAATTGCTGATAATAATCGACGAGTGTGGCATTACCTTCAAATTGTGTGCGTAATACAATGGCATTAAGAAACAAGCCGATAAGCTCTTCCGTGGGTGCATGGTCGCGCCCCGCTACGGGCAGACCAACACAGATATCCTTTTGCCCGCTGTAACGGGAGAGCTGAATTTTATACGCCCCCAGCAATAACATAAACAGGGTGATTTGCTGGTCTTGACTCGCGGCTTTTAATTTTTCCGCCAGTGATTTTTCTATGGTAAAGGCATAGTTACTGCCTTCAAAACTTTGCACCTTCGGCCGAGGGCGATCAAAGGGCAAATTTAAAACAGCAGGTGCGCCCAACAATTGTTGCTGCCAAAAATCAATATGGGCATCTAAAACCTCACCCTGCATCCAGTTACGCTGCCAAAGGGAATAATCTCCGTATTGCACTGGTAGCGGGGGCAAGTCTTGTTCATCTGTTCGCCCATTTTCGAGGCCGTAATAGAATGCCAACTCCCGCAGCAAGAGGCCAAAAGACCAACCATCGCCAATGATATGGTGCATGCAGGAAACTAATAAGGTCTCGTTATCAGATAATTTTGCCAGGGTGATTTTAAATAATGCATCTTCACTCAGGTCTAGGGCGGTATTTGAATTCGTTTTTATGAGTTTTTCTATACGCGCTTGTTGATTTTTTTCTGTGCTGAGGTCAATTAGATGAGGCTGCCAAGTAGATGCCTCATACATTTCCTGCCAACCTTCTCCATCACGACTGAGTATACGGGTGCGTAAAATCTGGTGCCGCTTTACTACTTTTTTCAGGGCTTGTATAAAACGTTCATTATTGAGTGGGCCGCGAATCTTAAAAGCCCCTGGCATCAGGTAGGCCACATTGCCGGGGTTCAGCTGATCAATAAACCATAAACGCTGCTGGGCGAAAGAAAGGGGGATGTCTGTACCGGCGGGGGCAGTTTCAATGGGTGGTGCGCTCAGCTTGTTTTTGCTTTTTTCTACTAACACTGCGAGGGTGGCAATGGTGGGGGATTCAAATAGCTCCCTTAGCGGCACCTCCACCTGAAAGCGCGACCGACAACGGGAGATAATGCGGGTGGCCAGCAGGGAGTGGCCGCCGATTTCAAAAAAGTTATCCTCGATGCCCACTTGATCCAGACCGAGCACCTGCGCCCATATTTCACACAGCGCCTCTTCCACAGGATTACGTGGCGCCACATAGTTTCGCGCGTCATCCCCCGCCAATTTGGGTAACGCCTTGCGATCAATCTTTCCATTGGGCGTTAGCGGCCACTGCGCAAGGGGCTGCAATAAGGAGGGCAGCATGGAGTCTGGTACATAACGACGTAGGTGCTTGCGCCAGTCCCAGTCTTGCCAATCCTGTTGTTTGCTATCGGAATTTTTTAATACAAATGCCAGTAACTTGTCTTCATGGGCAAGAACAAGGGAGGCCTCCACCAGTGGCGATTGATTTAATGCCCACTCGATTTCACCCGGTTCTATACGCAGCCCTCGCACCTTGACCTGAAAATCTTTTCGGCTGATAAATTCGAGATTACCATCGGGCTGGTATCGCATTAAATCGCCACTGCGATACCAGCGCTGCAAGCCCTCTGGAAATAGAGGCTCAGTTTTATCGCTGCTAATAGTTATTTCATCGCAGTAAGGGTTCACTTCAAAGCTGGTTTTATTTAGCTCTTCGCGATTAAGATAACCCAGCCCTACGCCTTCACCAGAAATACATAACTCGCCAATGAGGCCTTGGGGCAGCAATTGATTATCCTCATTCACCAAATACAGTGCGACATTATCGTTTGCTCTGCCCACGGGAATAGGATTATTAGATTTTATATCCTCTTCACTTAGCCGGTAAAACGCCGCAATATCAGTACATTCTGTTGGCCCATAATTATTAACGACTTGCACGTGGCACTGCCCATCTTCTAACCAAGGTAAAAGGCGCGCTAGCTGAATGGGCTCACCGCCAAATATAACTTGGCGTAAACTTGAAAGTGTTTGATAGTTGCCAGAGTCAATGGCTTCTAATAAGGGGTAAAAAACAGAGGGGGCGCAATTGACCAAAGACACATGGTATTTTTCGATTTGTCTGGATATGTTTACTGCATCAATAAGTTCGCCTTCCGGCAAAATTAATTCTGCACCACTCACCAGCGGGGCCAATA
>DFBZ01000001.1 GCA_002366835.1 Gammaproteobacteria bacterium UBA3067 | reverse complement strand
CTATCGCTAGACTAATGCGGCTTTGGGACCAAGCAATGGGATCTGCTTGATTTAAGAAATTATCTGAAGCTATATCAGCGAGCTGTCCATCAGCCCCCAAAGTCATATATGAATATGCGAAAGAATATTGAGGGCTTAGTAGAGAAAATAAGACACTAAAGAAAGCCATTCGGCCTAGCGCAAGCTTCACTAAACTATTTGTGGGAATAACCGCATTCTGCTTCATTGAACTAGCCCTTTACGATCATTCAGTTGCTGCCATCTGGTGCTTAAGGTTTCCATAAACTCTTGTGGGGATATATCAGCGTCCCGCCTTTCCAGAGAGGCCTTTACGCTTCTTGCACGAAGAGCTCTAAACTGTTCCAGGATTTCCCCTGGCCGTTTTTTTAAAGTAAGACGATAGTCACCCTTTGCCTTATCAAACACTGCCTTGAGAACACCTTGATTCACACCCACCAAAGGAAAAGCGAGTCTATTATTACCTCTAACAAACAGTATATAGCGCTCTCCCAGCTGAAACTCTGGCGCACCAGGAATAACCTGCGCTCGCGAACCCACACGCCCACCTGCTATGCGTAATAAAAAATCGCCTTGATTGTTCTCTTCGGAATTTTTAATACTTCGGATTTCTGAAAACGTAATAAAGGTATAAATCTGCTGACTGGGTTCGCCTGGGGCATAGCGGGAGCTAACATCTGTGACAACACCATAAATAACGTCATCTGATTGCTCAAGGAGTTGTTCTAAGCTTTTGTCGACAACGCTAATGCCGTAGCTCACCTCACATACAAGAAGCAGACATAAAGCGGATATAAATGAGGAGAGTTGGGTGGTATTAGGTTTCTTTAGCATTGGCATCTCTCTTTGTTATTCGTCTAGTTTAGACAAAAACCTTGCATAGAGGCGACACCCTTCCCATGCCAAGATTTATAAAAGCGCCGGCAAAGTGCTGAGTGAAAATCTAAAACGGCGTTTTATCTATGGCAGCCAGTATATCAATGCCCCTCCCTTATCGATGTTTAGAAGTTTTCCAATTTGTAAACTTCGTAAGCAGGCTCTTCGTAGGGGTGAGCCTCTATAAGGGCCGCCACTGCCGAGCGAATAAACGCATCATCACAAACCAGCTCGACTCTATACTCGGCAAGGGATTCAAGCTGATCAACCCTGCCCAGAAAAGGGTCTGCTCCTTCCAGAGGGCAGAATTGACCTTGCCCCAAGCTTTGCCAGCAGCACTGGTCGTAGTTGCCGATACGACCAGCACCTTCGTTAAAGACGGCATGTTTAACGCTTTCTACATGTTCTTCTGGCACAAAAAACACGAGCTTATACACGTTTTATTTAACCCAAGCGCGGGCATTTCGGAACATGCGCATCCAAGGTGCATCTTCCTGCCATGAGCTTGGCTTCCATGAATGCTGCTGCGCCCGAAAGACCCGCTCTGGGTGGGGCATCATAATGGTAACCCTGCCATCGGTTGATGTCAGGCTGGTAACCCCTTCCGGTGACCCGTTAGGGTTGTGCGGGTAGCGTTCAGTGCTTTGCCCAGCATAATCCACAAACGATGCGGCGATAATGCCCTGCTCTTTCGCTTTAATGAAATCTCCAGGCCTGAACTCTGCCCGACCTTCACCGTGCGCCACTGCGATAGGTAACCGAGACCCTGCCATGCCCTCAAAAAACAAGGAAGGCGACTTCTGAATCGCAACGCTGGAAAATCGCGCTTCGAATTGTTCTGACTCATTGCGCACAAAATGAGGCCACAAGTCGGCACCAGGAATAAGCTCTCGAAGATTGGATAACATCTGGCAGCCATTACACACACCCAATGCAAAACTATCGGGCCTCTGGAAAAACCCTTCGAACTGCTCTCGCGCCAAACCGTTAAATAGAATGGTTTTTGCCCAGCCTTCCCCAGCACCTAACACATCACCGTATGAAAACCCGCCACATGCTACAAGCCCTTTAAACTCATCCAGCTTAAGGCCGTTTTCTATAATGTCACTCATGTGGACGTCAATCGGATCGAAACCGGCTCGAAAAAATGCCGCTGCCATTTCAATCTGACCATTGACACCTTGCTCACGAAGGATGGCAATTTTGGGCCGCTTGCCTGTATTAATATAAGGAGCTGCCACATCATCGTTTTGATCAAAGCCTACTTCCAAGGCGATGCCATTAGTCGGCTCCAAAAGGCCGTCAAATTCCTGTTTGGCACAGGCTTCATTATCGCGTAGCGCTTGCATGCGGTAACTGGTTTCGGCCCAGCTACGGTGCAGATCTATACAAGATTCATCAAGCAAAACTTCCGTGTTCTCTTTTACTCTAAATCGTCGACTTTCTGTTGCCTGCCCTATAACACTAACCAAGCGCTTGATACCGTTCTGTTCAAATACGTCCAGCACCGAATCAAGACGAGACGCCTCAATCTGAATCACTGCCCCCAACTCCTCGCTAAACAACTGGGAAAGCGCAGAGCCGTACCCAGTTATTTGACTTAGATCGACATCAACACCGCAATTGCCGGCAAAAGCCATTTCGACCAGACAAGCAGCCAGACCGCCATCAGATCGATCGTGGTAAGCACCTATCAATTGTTGCGCATTAAGCCCTTGGATAGTTGCAAAGAAACCTTTTAAGTCTTGCGACGACTCCAAGTCAGGGCAATCATTCCCCACCTGTTTATAAACTTGCGCTAGAGCCGAGGCTCCCAGCCTATTTCGAGCAGCACCCAGATCAATCAATAAGAGCGTGTTTTTCTGGGCTGGGTCTAGCTGAGGTGTCAGCGTACGACGAATATCGTTGACCGGAGAGACGCCGGTAATAATAAGGCTCATAGGTGAAACAACGGATTTTGCCTCTCCTTCATCGACCCACTGGCTACGCATGGACATGGAGTCCTTCCCAACGGGAATGACAATACCCAGCTCAGGACAAAGCTCCATACCCACCGCTTTCACGGTTTCGAAAAGTGCTTCATCTTCACCCGGGTAACCGGCAGCTGCCATCCAATTTGCTGAAAGCTTGATATCCCCGATACTGGCAATAGACGAAGCGGCGAGATTGGTAATGGTTTCGCCAACAGCCATTCGCCCAGATGCAGGGGCGTTGATCAGCGCAAGCGGGGTGCGCTCTCCCATTGCCATCGCCTCACCACAATAGGAGTCGAATGAAGTTGCCGTCACCGCCACATCCGCAACTGGAACCTGCCATGGCCCCACCATTTGATCACGATTGACTAAACCCGTAATCGAGCGATCACCGATAGTAATCAGAAAACTTTTACTGGCTACGGCTGGCAGCTTCAGTACACGATAGAGCGCATCAGTAAGCGTAATGTTGCTGGTATCCAAATCTGGCAGAGTAATATTGGCGGGGGAAAACTCGCGGGACATTTTCGGTGGTTTACCAAACAATACCGACATGGGCAAATCCACAGGCTTATTACCCAACAGGGGGTCATCT
>DFBZ01000103.1 GCA_002366835.1 Gammaproteobacteria bacterium UBA3067 | reverse complement strand
AAGCTTCCCGAGAAAACCGCACCTGTACCATCCGCATAACCAACACTCGCGGTTAGCTCACCGAAGGTGCCTTCTTCAACGGTATAGTTAACATCAATTTCATCATTTGTTCCGCCTACCCGAGGCGTTTCAACATTCGCCTCCTTAAAAAAACCCAAGCGGTTTAAGCGGGTTTTGGAAAACTCTATTTTTTCTCCGGAAGCCCATGCGCCTTCCATTTGACGCATCTCCCGCCTTAACACCACGTCAGCAGTTTTAGTGTTACCGATAAAATTAATACGACGCACGTAACTACGCTGCCCTGGGTCAATAAAAAAGGTCAGTGCGACAGTTTTATCTTCCTCGTTGATATCGGGAATTCCGTTCACCTTGGAGAATATGTAGCCTTCATTCCCAAGTTGCTTGGAAAGCAGCTCATTACTCAAAGTCATCAGTTGATTGGAAAAGTAAAAACCTTTCCTTATCAACAGGAAGTTTTTCAGTTTGTCTGCAGGGAGAGGCAGGTCACCGGCCAGCTTCACGTCGCTGATTTTATATTTATCTCCCTCATAAACATTAATCGCGATATAAACACTTTGTTTATCAGGGCTAACAGATACTTGCGTGGACTCTACTTGAAAGTTAACAAAACCTCGATCCAAGTAATAAGAACGAAGGGTTTCAAGGTCGCCACTCAGTTTTTCCCGTGCATATTCATCACTTTTACTAAACAGGCCCCATACCCCAGGTATTTTCAGTTCAAACTGGCTCAGTAGCTCTTGATCACTAAATTCCCGATTCCCGACGATAGTCATGTGCTGAATACGTGCGACATCACCTTCTGTGACTTCAATATTAATCGCCACGCGATTACGGGCCTCAGGCTTGACCGCTGTTTTTACCTTGGCGCCATAACGCCCCTGTGACAAATATTGCCGCTCCAGCTCCAGTTGAATCCGCTCCAGCGTTGCCCTTTTAAATATTTCACCCTCTTCCATGCCTGACATTTTCAAAGCATCGAGTAATTGCTCAGTACCAATGGATTTATTTCCGTCAATTTCAATAGCGCTAATTGCTGGCCTTTCTTCCACCGCCAGAACCAGTATGTCGCCATCCCTTTTTACCTGGATATCACTGAAGTTTCCGGTTTTAAAAAGGGCTTTGACACTGCGCCCCAATACAACGTCATCGAGACGATCACCGATATTAATGGGTAAGGCAGCAAAAACAGACCTTTCATCAACTCTTTGAAGGCCTTCAATACGAATATCAGCAACGTAGAAGCTAAAAGCAAAGGCGTTAAGGGGAAGGAAAATGCTCAGAGTGACAACAAAAAGCTTTTTAAAGAGGTATCTCATAGATAGGGAGTATTATTCCTTTTACAGTATCTGGCCCACAAACCGCTAAGTGTACTTTATTATGGGAAAAAAGCTCGTTTATAAACGTGCGATATCGTTAAAAATCGCCAGCATCATAAAAGCCAACAATAGGGCCATTCCAATTCTTGCCCCCACCGCCTGAATCTTCTCGGAAACAGGGCTTCCCTTAACCAACTCAACAACATAATAGAACAGGTGCCCGCCATCAAGCACGGGGATGGGCAACAGATTTAAAACACCCAAACTGATGCTCAAGTAAGCCATAAAGGAAAAAAAGGCTTCCGGCCCATAACTGGCGGTTTGACCGGCAATCTTTGCAATGGTGATCGGGCCGCTAAGGTTGTCAATGGAGATTAGGCCCCGTAGCATTTTACCGATACTTTCCAGGGTCAATATACTTCTGTCCCACATCTTTTTAAACGCTTCTGGCAAGGCAGCTAAGGGGCTGTAACGAATGATACGTTGATGTTCTGACCCGTAGTTTTCAGGCACCATGACCCGAGCACCAATACGCCCTATTAACTCCCCAGATTCATCATTAACACCCTCTGGCACCACCGTCAGCTCTACAGGCATTTGATCCCGCTCTACGCTCAACAACATAGGCTTGCCTGGGTTGGCTCTAATTTTTTCAACCAACTGGGACCAGGTGTCAATTTGCTCTTGCCCTGAAGATAGAACCCTATCCCCCTTTAGCAAACCCGCCTTTTGGGCTGCGCCGCCAGGAACAACTTCCCCCAGCACAGGTAAGAATACCGGCATAACTGGCTGAATACCCAGCAAGGCCAGAGGGCTATCTAACTCACTACCCACTAGCCAGCTATCGATCGCTACGTTTTTCTCTTCGACAAAGGTTGAGTTGGGAGACCTTAAACCCAGCGCAATGTCCCCGCTATCACCTATCCGGCTGATCAAGGCAAAGGTAACGGCTTCCCAGCTTTGTGTATCTCGCCCATCAACGGAAACAATTTCCTGACCAGGAATAACACCTGCCTGTGCAGCCGGAGAGCTTTCAGACACCTCTCCAACAAGGGGAATCACTGCTGCTACGCCAGACATAAACATTACCCAGTAGAGTAGCACTGCAAAAGCAAGATTCACCAAAGGACCCGCTGCAACAATAGCGATGCGCTGCAATACGGACTTTTGATTAAACGCCTGTGGAAGCAGCTTGGCAGGTACCGCTGCTTCGCGCTCATCCAGCATGCGCACGTAGCCACCCAGAGGAATTGCCGACACGGTGAACTCAGTGCCATGCTTATCAAAACGACTAAATAAAGGCCGACCGAAACCTATGGAAAAGCGCAGCACCTTCACGCCACAACGACGCGCCACCCAAAAGTGTCCGTATTCGTGTACAAAAATCAGCACACCTAGTGCGAAAATAAAGGCCAGAATTGTTTGAATCAGTTCCATAGTGCGCCGCAAATATCCATTATTGGTTTAAGACAACGTTTCTATCAGCTGGTTCGCTGCCAAACGCGCCTGTTTATCGATCTCTAGCACCTCCGGAATAGAAGTGACCGCCTGACTTTGGTGCGCCCCAAGCACCCTCTCACTCACCAAGGGAATTTGATCAAAGCGTATTTTCTTTTCCAGAAAAGCGGCCACCGCTTGCTCGTTGGCAGCGTTAAGTACCGCCGGAGAGCTGCCACCAGCTTCCATCGCCTCATAGGCAAGACGCAAGCAAGGAAAACGCTCAAAATCAGGCGGACTAAAAGTAAGCTGTCCTTGAGAAAATAAATCCAGCGCACTCACGCCAGAGTCAATACGCTCCGGCCATGCCAAGCCATAGGCAATAGGGGTACGCATATCGGGATTACCCAATTGCGCCATCACCGATCCATCCACATAATCCACCATAGAATGGATAATACTTTCAGGATGAATCACCACCTGCACCTGCTGAGGTTTAGCATTAAATAGCCAGCAAGCCTCTATCAACTCCAAGCCTTTGTTCATCATTGTGGCGGAATCCACAGAAATCTTTCGCCCCATATCCCAATTCGGGTGCGCGCAAGCCTGTTCCACCGTTACGGATGAAAGCTTTTCTACGGGTGTATTTAGAAAGGGGCCACCGGAAGCCGTAAGAAGGATCTTGCGCACGCCAACTTTTAACAAGTCAGCGTTGGCACTCACCGCCCCAGAAGGCATGGATTGAAATATCGCATTGTGTTCACTGTCAATGGGCAGGAGTTCAGCACCGTTTTCAAAGATGGCGTCCATAAAAAGACTGCCTGCCATAACCAGGGACTCTTTATTGGCCAGCAAAACTCGTTTGCCTGCGCGAGCTGCCGCAAGGGTTGGCTGTAAGCCGGCGGCCCCCACTATGGCCGCCATGACAGAATCACAGCCCTCATCTTTAGCCATTTGCGAAAGGCCACTTTCACCCACGAGCACTTCTGTATTCAATCCGGCGGATTTTAATTTATCAGCAAGAACTTTCGCATCTCGCGGCTGTGTTACCGATGCATAAGTTGGCTGAAAGGCCAAACATTGCTCAAAAAGAGTCTCAATACGGCTATTTGCCGAAAGCCCCACCACCGAATATTTCTCTGGATGGCGAGCAATAACATCCAAAGTGCTAACACCAATGGAACCCGTTGAGCCAAGAATGGTGACACCCTTGGTCTGACTTGAAGCGGTCTGACTTGAGTCGTCGCGATGATTACTTTTCATTTATAAATTATCCCGACCGGCTCTTAGCTGTAAAGGCCAAGCAAATATAAGCCAAAAAAGAAAAATGGGCTGGCTGCCGTTAGGCTATCAATACGATCTAAAATACCTCCGTGGCCGGGTAATATATTACCG
>DFBZ01000070.1 GCA_002366835.1 Gammaproteobacteria bacterium UBA3067 | reverse complement strand
TCGGGTCAGGCCCATCTAATAAACCAGGCACCTCAGGCACAGGCACGCCTTTTAACGAAAATGGGGGGGCCGTAGTATGTGCTGACGCTATGCCAGCAGTAAGGCTAAGCAGCAGTAAGGATACTACTCGTAGCGTTATACGGGGTATTGCGTAATTACTTGTCATAGCCGGCGCTCCTGATGGTGCCAATGTAGACCGAATTGAAACTTTTCATATCTGCCTGCTCTATAGAGCCCGCTATTCCAGAATATCCTGGAAGGTTTTCAAGGGCTCGTCTCTACCTTCCGCACCCACGGCTGGAACCAATAACCACTGGTCTTCTGCTAGACCGGTGCCCATGGAAGACTCTATATCCACATTATGCCCATGAGGAATCCGGATTGCAGGATGGTCAAAGGGGGCGCGCTCAAAACGCACCCGCTCATCAGTAAGCGCTTCCATAAAGGTAATTAAATCTGCTTTCAGCTCAGCATCACTTCGCAAAAAAGCCTGAGGAAAAACAAACCCGAACTGTTTTCCTGGTGGGTTATAGTTGCCACCGCGAACATAAAAATCGACAACCTGCTCCAGGCTAGCCATACCACCGTTATGCATATAGGGGCCTGTTAGCTCAACATTGCGTAAATTTGGTATTTTATAAGCACCTGACGTCGCGCTGCGCATCTTCTTATTACCTTCTCCCTCCAACTCTGCAGAAGCCACTTCCGGCGAAGGAATCAAGTTTGCAGTGGGTCGAAAACATCCCTGACTATCTTCCTGCTGTACTAACAGCACCCCATCATCATGCGTAAACATTAAGGGGTGCGCCCGTGTACTATCAAGTGCGAGCGGCGTGTCAAAATCACAAACGCGCACTTCATTAACGTAAGGGTCGACCTGAGCAGATGGGTTGCCCGATAAAAGCTGAAGAAATTGCTCGGAAAATGAAAGAGGGTTTCCAAAAGGATCCGTAGCACCCAAACCAATATCAGCCCCGTGAGAAGAGACGCCTGTATTGGTGAACCCGACATCCATCAGCCCTATTCCGCCCATCGATGGGAAACGTGTTACCACATTATTCGAGGCGTTGATCTTCATCTGTGCATTTCCAAAAGCATGTGGATTTGTTTTAAAAAGTTCCGCATTACTCTCCACTGCGGCAGAAGTAAAATGAGGGCCGATATGACAAAGCGCACAATGCCCATCACGAAAAGCAGTAAACCCCCGCTGCCCAGCCTCACTTAAGTCGACAGGCATACCCTCCTCATTCACAGCACTTCGGTCAAAGGGTGAGTCATCGGAGATCAGAGTGGACTGATAGATTTGCAAAGCTATCGCAAAAAACATTCCGAAATTTGCTTCATATTGCTCATAAGGCAGGGGTCGCCAAGGCGGGATGGTAGGTGGCTGACCAAAGCTTTCCGCTCTTGCGGCATAAGACCAGAAGCGAGGATCAAATGCCTGCTTCACTAACAGACGGTAAAAGGTATTTAATCCATTACGAAACTCACCTGACTGACTATTAGCGTACGCACCTAATACACTGTCATTCCAGTGAACAGCCTGGCTTTCCAAAGGGCGGCGCCACATTAACTTGCGCCCCAGATCAGCCAGCCTTCTGTTCTGACAAGCCATTTCTATACTACTTTCCGGTGGAGAGACTGCTTGCGATGCGAGAGATGAATTTTTCAGTTCCAGTCTAACTTTTTCAATTTCACCTGACTCATTTACCTGCCAGACACCGGCATCAGGGTCGCGATTCCCCCAGGCACTGCTGCCATTAAAAATGTTATTGGCCCGTCCATCCCAGAAATTGCGAAAATTAAACACCGCATTGATTACCGTCGGTGCATTACGGTCTGACACTTTCCGCAGGGCATAAGGTGAAGCGCCCGTATGAAACACCGAACCAGCCTCATAGGAACAATTGTCCTGCTGATGTTCATCCCAGTAAACCGACTTAAATTCACCGCCGTAAGTTCCTGAAGAGGAAACCACATCATCACTTTCGTAAGTAATGACAGCATTAGAGTTAACGGGGTCAGCGAACTGAACAAAGGGGAAGTCATGCTTGCGAAGTGTGTGCGATGGCCCAAAGAATGCCCCATCAGGTGCCTGATCAAAGCCAAGCGCCTCGGTAATAATTTCTTGGTTAACCTTTCCTGAAGGGGCTAATTGGTTTTTAGTTCGTGAGTCAGCACCGGCATGAAAATGGCACGAGGCACAAGCCATACCATCGCTGCCCACGCTGCTGTCCCAAAAGAGTGCTTTACCCAGCACGAGTGCCTTTTCTCTATTAATAACAATAGGGCTGGGGCCATCCAATAGGCCGGGCACCTCTGGTGGAGAAAGACCTTTCAAAGAGAGCGGTACAGGCCCAAATCCAGCGCCTGCAGAGATATAAGGGGAAAAACATACAACAAAAAAACAAAATACCTGGCGTACCCTTGACGCCTTGATCCAAAAAAACTGCCGGGGCACCAGAGGCCTCCTAATTCCAATTATTTCTCAATGCAAATAGTTGGCTTACAATCAGCAACTATTTAAAACACTATCCATATGGAAAGGCCGTTCCGTTTGCCCACTTATTTAAACAAGTATTCTTCTTGTTTAAGATCACTTCCTTATTGCCACCTCCTTGTGGCTTTACTCACAAATATTCCAGATTACTTATATGGTACTCACCTACGCCTTATTTTTTCTTCGCGTCATGCCTACCAAACCGATAAACCCAGATGCGAACAGCCATACTGCAGCAGGTAGTGGCACAGCACTGACTGAAAGATTAACCTCTCCACCTGCTAAGGAATGATTAGCACCACCAAGAAAAATACTATAAAAGCCTGGGGCCAGATCATTAAGAACAAGGTCGGCATAGTTGTCACCGGTTGTCCAGCTCA
Source organism: Gammaproteobacteria bacterium UBA3067 (assembly GCA_002366835.1). Classification (GTDB taxonomy): domain Bacteria; phylum Pseudomonadota; class Gammaproteobacteria; order Pseudomonadales; family UBA3067; genus UBA3067. Next base: position 46,237 of record DFBZ01000070.1, on the reverse strand, counting down.
CTCCATTTTCATAGGTCCCGCTGCCCAAAGATTCCCCTTCGAGAATCGTTTCGCCCCAACCTGTTGGTGAGCTAGCATAAGTGTTACCTGCATTAGCATAACCCAGTGCTTCCTGCATATTTCCGCCCTGGCCATCCTGCATCCACTTGGTACCCGCTTCTCCTAACTGACTTGTGGCGTTAAAACTATGCGGGGTGCCAAAACCAGATGCTGCAGTTCCGTCTGCATCCCAGCTATTAGTTCCCGCATTAAAGGCAGCTGTGCCAGAGGTGTAAACACTAATAGCGGGATCAACTTCACCACTCACCTTCGCTTCAGCACTAATAGTAACAGTTGCGGCCTCTGCCAACTCAAATTCAAACCATTTACCAGCGTGGGCCCAAGCAGAATTAACCAGCATAGGATTACTACCCCAGGAGCTTTTCCCAGTTCCGACATCCGTTTGCAGAACAGAGCCTTTCTCAAGCAGGTAGTCCCCATTAAAGCCGTTGAGTGTTACCGCACCTCCAGTTGCTGTAGTTACAGCAAAAGCACTACCACCTGTTAGCGCAAAGCCAAGCGCTACTGCTGGCGTTATTGCAGTAAGTGAAGGAAAAGAAAATAGTGTTTTAGACATATTAATACTCCTAACTATTTATTTTTAAAAGAAAGCAACCAATTTATCCAAACTGCGATACAGATAAAGTGATCCTAGAAACATCTTTTAAGTACAAAAAAGATACGTACCGGCAACAGGGGTTTTTAGGCGACATATCACCGCGCAAAGAAAGTTTTAAAGTTTACACTCACCTTATTGGGCCTAGACACCGTATATGGCTAACGAGAAGAGCTTTTAAAATCCCCTAACAGCAAGAGCTTACCTAAAAACCCCTACTATCGGCATGCAGAGCTTCGCACTCCAATTGCAGCTTCTAGAATGACAACTAACCATGAAAATTATGCGGGCCATACTCTGTTGCCCGCCACTTACACTGCTACCCCTGCACACACTTCAGACTTTAATCTATTGCTATTTTATGTTCAGGCCATACGAAGCAAGCCTAAACCACCCCTAATAAACTAGAGGCATTCTTTAGCGGGCTGCGGGGCAAACAGAATTAGCCGTCAGGAATATTTTCTTCCAAACACCATACTCTACACCCAAAAAACCAAATAGAAGGATGTATCGATTTTTCTATTTACGACATGCCAACTAAATTGATGGGAACAATATCCAGCTAACGACAAATATACAATGTGACATATTGTCGCACGCTTACGCTCAGACGCAGGAGGGTACACGAGAATACAAATTGCACTTCGCTTATGTGATTTAACGGGAACTTGAGCAGAAGGCCCAGCATTCTGCTGGCTATGATTCGGGACTAGTAACTAAAAAGTATTAACCAAAGGCGCAGCCCAGCAACATCGCTTCCGATTCGGATAGATTGACCGCTGAATACCACACACAAAAACGGTGAAAGATTTGAAATATCGTCGGCGCGCTATTGAAATAGCAGGAGCAATAAAGCTCGGAAGCAAATCTAACTGGGTAAGAAATTGAGGGCCTACTGGGGTGGTAATACTCAACCCAAGCAGACCAAAGAATAGTAAGGAGAAGCCCTACTCAAAAATAGAAAAGATAGTGCCGGTTATAATTGGAAAGCATCGACCTCACTACACCAGCAAACAATAACGTTAACGCCGCATTACTCAGGTATAAAAATAATCCGGCGTTATCGATTACAACAAAGACTTTATCGTCAGCTCCGCTTCTTCTCTTCCGATATAGTTTTCATTTTCATCTTGCAAGGCCAGTGTTAGCTGTTGCTTAGCTAAGCTAAGCTGGTTATTGCTAAAATAAGCCATGCCAAGGTGGTAGTGATATACCGCGCCATCCCCTCCAGACTGCACCGCCTCAACCAACAAGTTCAGGGCCTGAGTGTTATTCCCCAACTTGTAATGCACCCAACCAAGCGTATCGAGAAATACCGGATTACGATTTTTGCTCAATAGCGGCTCACTTAAAGCACGAGCCCTGGCCAAATTTTTGGGTGTCGGCCGGTAATCAACCAAAGCCACAGCCAGGTTATTCGCAGCAGTTATGTGACCAGGCTCAAGCTCTAGAATATTCTCATAAGTTTCTATAGCGGCATCAAACGAATCCATACGTGTATGCAAAGCCGCTAAAGACATCAAGAGCCCCGTATCTAGAGGGTTACTGTCAACGCCTTGCTCATAGATAGCCAAAGCCTGCTGCCACTGCCCCTCAGAAGCATAAGATGCGGCAAGAAGTCGATATGCTGAGCTGCGCGCAGGCTCCATCTCAATCACCTTTTTATACAGCTCACGAGCATCGGCCAGCTCACCCTTCTGTTGCTGCAAATTCCCCAGCAACTCTAGCGCGTGAACATGCTCAGGGTAGCGCTCAACATGCTTGCCCACATATTGCTCGGCTAACTCCTTATGCCCACTATTCTGACGAGCCTCTACTAGAAATTTTAAGCCCTCAACTCCAGCCGGTTTATGCAACAGAGCTTGCTCAAATGAGTCGGCTGCAGTTGAGTAATCTTCCTGGTCAAAATAGAGGCGGCCCTTTAAATAATGCCCCAAGCCTACTGTTTTCTCTTCCTTAATAAGCTTATCCGCTTCAAGGTGTGCTTGGGGCCACCGATTCTGTTTCCCATAAGTAGCCACCAGCTTACGAAACACTTCGGGGTTATCTGGCTGGCGTCGAGCCAGCATGATCAATAAATTCTCCGCGACTTCATACTCACCATCAGCAAATGCCAGTCGCGCCGCATGATATGTCGCTTCATCATCAACAGGCGCAATCTGCAATACCTGCCGATAGTTATCAAGCGCAAGCTTGCGAGCACCATCAGACTCGTGAGCCTGGGCCAACAGCTTTAGCGCAATGATTGACTTCGGCGCATTGCGCAAAACCGTACGTAAATCTGTAATGGCAGACTTAATGTCTTTGTTATTTAAGTGCATGCGCCCACGGGTCAGCAGCGCCTCCTTGTTCTCCGGTTCGATCGCAAACACTTCTTCCAACAAACCCTCAGCCTGGGCCGAATTTTTTTCCAGCAAGGCCAGCTCAGCCAGTCGATTACGAGCCAACAAACCATCGGCACCCGCATCATCCAACGCAATAACGGCCTGATAAACCTCTCGAGCATCACCATATTCTTGCTGTACAGTGTAAAATTTTCCGAGACCAAAGCGGAATTTATATAGCTTTGGTTGCCGAGCTATAAACTCCTTAAGTGTTGTTTCTGCCAATTCGGGGTTACGATTATTTGCCAAGAATTGAACCAACCAAAGTTTAAGCTCAACATTCTCTGATCGCGCATCGAGAATATTGCGCAGCACCGTTTCAGCCTCGTCAATGCGGTCAATTTGTTCGAGATAACGTACAAAGCGGTATTGATAAAGCAGGTTCTTGGGAAACTGCTCTATCAACTGGCGATAGGTTTTTATCACCTCACCTGAGCGCTGCTGTTTCTTAAGCAAATCAATTTTGATCAGCTTTAAAGATGCATCACCCGTCTGCTGCTTAATGCCATCGCCAATCACAGCCAAGGCTTGATCTGGATCCTTTTCGGCATAAACCATAGATAACACCGAGATAGCTTCAACATGACCAGGGTGCTTGCTCAGCACATGCTGTGCAGCTGCTAACGCACTATCGTAATCGTTGTTGCGAAAATAAACCGCCGCTCGTAGTGCCAGCGCATCGAGGTGCTCTGCATCCTGAGCCAATACTGCGTCCAGTTGCTCCAGCGCATCACTATATCGACTATTAGCAAACAGCATTTTTGCCAGTTTGATGCGAGCCGGCACATGGCTTGGATCAAGCTTTATAACCAGACTCAGGTTGGCATACATTTGTTGCCAGCTCTTCTCCTGCTCATGAAGTAAAGCAAGCAGGTAGCGCGCAGCCACATGATCACTGTTAATTTGCAAAACATTTTTCGCTTCAATTCGTGCCTTCTCGTAGTCTTTCTGCTCAAATAGTTGCTGAGCCTTGGTGAAGTACTTAGCTTGCCGATCCTCACCACCCGAGCACGCACCCAGCAGCAACAGTATCACCAACACAAGTAGCTTATTCGCTTTAATAGGCATTCTCTCTCCAGTCATTGTATTTATTCAAACCAGCCAGCAAAAAATAGATTCAAGTCACCTGATCAAATAAATCAGAATTTATATGGCGCTCTAAACCACCCCTGCAAGCAATGCCATACTGGCAACTATCGCCATGTTCAATAAACGATAATCTTGCACCTGCTTACCAAGTAAAAACTCACAGCAATATAGAAGCACGGCAAAACGTAAGGCCAACCTGCCCAGTGCAATATCAGTAAAGCCCCCCAAGGGCAACAAGGGCACAAGCAAAACGAACAACACTACTAGAAGGTCCTGCGTATCAAAGCGAAATACTTCTCTACGCGTTGTAAGTAAAGCCAACAATAAAACCACGAACGTTACAGCAAGGTATGTATCAATCAACATATTAGATACGGGGTGAATAGTCATATCAATTAGCTGGGTATAGAGCAACACAATACCGGCACTATAAACCAGCATCCGAGTCACCACTCTAGAGGGAAGTAAATTAAGGAGCTGAAGACCCCACAACACACTGAACACAACGACCAGCACTCGCGCTATATCTGTATATACCGGCTCCGTCACCTCTACAAAAAAAGCAACACTGATAAAAAAAAACCCGAGCATTGCCTCAACCACGCGTGACGAGTGCAAGTAGAGCCAGTCATTACGGCGCATGAACTGATTGCGCCTTTCGTAACCTACTGAAGCCTGGTCAGCATGCAAACGCCAATGCGTTATCTTGCCCAACCAGATAGCACCAAGAAATACACCACAAAATAAAAGATAAGCCCCTAGCAAAACATTATCGTTTTCGTAACGAAAAACCCAAGCCGCTGCTAATAAGGCAGCCTGTAATAAATATATTGTCGCCACAGCTTCGTAATGACGAAAACCCAATGCCATTAATTGATGGTGCGTATGGTTTTTGTCCGCATGAAAAGGCGGGTTACCCTGGTATAAGCGTATAGAAATCACCATTAGGGTATCCATCACTGGCAAGCCAACCAGTAGTAATGGAAGTATACGACTTATAGCAATTGCATCATGCTGCGTTGCTTTTATGGCCAGGGCTGCAACAATAAAGCCTAGGAACTGACTGCCCGTATCGCCCATAAAAACTCTAGCGGGGTGCGTATTAAACCGCAAAAAACCGAGCAAGCCACCAATAATGCTAATGGAAACCAAGGCCGTATTATGCTGGCCAGATAACGCGGAAAAAAGCACTATCAAAGCCAAACTTAATACCATCGTCCCGGCGGCTAAGCCATCAAGACCATCAGTAAGGTTAACCGCATTAATAACACCCAGCATAAAGAAAAAAGTCAGCGGGAGAGAAATCCACAGGGGGGCAGGGGATAAATCTAAAAGCGGGACAGTCTCAAAAAAAACACCACTAAACAAAAGTGGTAAAATTGCCAGGATCTGACCAAGAAACTTAAGCTTGTAATTAAGGTCAGAGCGGTCATCAACAAAACCGAAGACAACAATAATAATGCTGCCCAAACACAGACCCCAAAGCTCAGACCAAAGCCCTCCCTCAGGTGTAATCCAATAACTAGTGGCAATTAATGCACTAAGAACAATGCCGATGCCACCCACCCGAGGAATAGGTTGGGTATGAATTTTTCGCTCATCACCCGGCATATCAACCAAGCCTAAACCACCAGCATACCTGATTGTGAGCGGGGTCAAAGCTATCGCGAGTAGAAACGCTGTAGAAAAAGTTAAAATCAATTCCATGGAAAACCTTGCCGTCTTCGCGGCTCCATAACAATCATAATTTCGTGAGTTCAACCTTGAAGTGCGATATTTATCAGGCCGCCTCTCTTGAAATTGAGCGATCGGTCACTGCAACTGTAACTCCTAATTTCCAGTGTGGGCGATTATTGATTTTGTAATCCGCCCCGTCAACTTTTTCCTAACTGAACGCATTAAAGTTTTCACCTTTTGAAAAATACTGACCAAACAATTAATCAGGAATATATTCACTAACCAGAGGATAAAAATCAGCAATAAATTTCTGCAAGCTCGCTTCCGCCCCTATTAAGCCATCAGCTTCAGTAACCGGTATAGTAACTCGGACTAATGCTCCGTCAGTTCTATTTTTTGTCAGTGCATCCCAAAAAATAAACCATTTAGCAAGATACTCATTAGTAATAATGCGCCCCCGCTGTTGAAACCAGTAGTAAACTAACTGCCTAGAGTCACCCTTTTGAATCAGCACTCTATTGACAATAAATTCTTCTGCTAACCCTGGGGTTTCCAAACTCTGCTGCTCTATACTTTGAACTTCCCACCCCCCCCCCGGAATACAAGAACGGGGCGAGTGAACCGAGGCGCCTTTACGTTGCGACGCATAGAAAGCGACATATAGATTAATCGGAGAGCTGCCATTGTTAACCGCATGATAATCGGCAATAAAGTGGTCAGAGAGTTTAAGACCAAGCAATATATTTGCATCGATACTACCCTGTCGTCCTAACCAATCTTTATAAAACAAAGGGAAAGAAGCAAACTCATTACGCAGCTGAATAACTTCTGTACGGTTTTTTAGCGAAACCGACACAGGAATGAAGACCAACAGCAGCACCATACTCACCACTAACGGGGAGCTTGCGGATACCACACCCCTACCGGATTTTTTGATCACATCACTGCTTGGCCAATATATATCCAGGGCATCAAGCAGACTACCCCCTGTTTTTGAAGACAACGTGAACAGCTTAATTTCTAACAGTAAAAATGCCACGCAAACTATAAAGATAATCCAGCCTTCAAAAGCATGCAGAAAACCTTCCGCCATCTCAATACCAAAGTGCTCCACCAGAACACCAATAACACCAATGCGCAAACTGTTCATTAAAACTGTAATTGGCACAGTCGAAACAAAAACAAAACAGCGTTGCCAGGCCGGCCCACGAAACAGGTAAGCCAGCAAAAAACCAAAACTCATCAGCGGGAACAAATAATTTAGTCCACTGCAAGCTTCAACCACCTGCAGCTTGTAGACACCCAAGTCAATCACGTTGCCTTCAAGAAAAACACTAATATCGAACCAACGAATCACCGCCACACCCAAGCTGGACGATAACAATTGCATTTGTTGCGATAAATTAGCATAGAGAAAGCTGGGCAGAGGAATCATAAAGAGTAAATATGCCAACGCTGCCCACACGCACTTGCTACGTGGCCAGCCTAGAACGGCAATCACCAGCCCGTAAAAAATCAATAAAAATGAATACTGCAAGATTGTATAGATAGAACTCAGCTCGCCCAACACCCAACCTGCCAAGCCCAAAAGCACTAACACACAGCCCGACCAACGCCCAGACACTGGCAAGGACTCCAACCTAGGAACGCGCTGAAAAAATAGAAAGATAGCCACGATAGGGATCATTGGGCCGTGACTGTATTGCTCACGCCCCCAGTACTCCAAAGTATACTCGACACCATCCCAAAACAAATACAGCAGCCCAGCCAGGCAGGCACACATTGCTACAGCAGCAACCTTAAATGAATTCCGCCATGCTAAAGGCGGCGCCATATGAGGGGAGTTTTTCATGAAATATTTAACTCCACGCAAACTAAAAAGAATCGAAACATGGAAGTGCCAACTATTATTTGTTCTATATGAATATCACGCTTATACCAAGCAAAAACCTCACTTCAAATAGATGTGGTTTTTTATAAGCTGGGCCTAGCAGACTATTGAACCTCGCGGGCCAGAGTCAGGTACAAAGCAAAACCAGTCGAAAGATTGAAGTCTACACATATAAGTGAGCAGAGCCTGCCCCATGAAACGCATTGGTTATTGTGCGCACAATTTTACCTGAAGTGGGCGCCTTAAGCGACGCCATAGATGGACACATTAATAGAATTTCAGCAATTTACTATTTTTCCACCCAAGGCTATAGATTCCAGCACTAAATAGTTACTCTGAAAACTTTCATGCTTGGCGGCGGCCACCACAACAGCTAAAATATATTTTTTGTTAGACTGGCTTTATAGAGGGCGCCTCTAAAAATTAGAAATTTTATTCGAGAGCAAGGAAGCGCCGCACGGAAACCCGCACGACTCCATGAATGGAGGAGGTAGAGCAACGCAGGAAGCCAAAGCCGAGTATGCAAGGGTTACATGAATAGTTGCGTGCGGAGCTGACGCCGCTATCGGGTAAAAAGGTAATTTTTAGAGATGCCCTAGAGTCTTTATATCTTAACAAGACCCATACGGTCACATAATACTAACCAAACAAATGCAGGCAATCGAGTTTGTCGCAAAAACCTTTGAGGTTGGGATAACAACCTATATAACCACTCTAAATGTATAGCTCTCCATAATTTAGGTGCCCGCTTTACACTGCCCGAAATAACATCGAATGTTCCACCAACACCTTGAATAACCAAAGGGCTGAGTTCTGACTTATGTTCAGTGATCCAGTATTCCTGCCGAGGGCTACCTAAGGCAACAAATAACAATTTTGCCCCAGAGGCATTTATTTTATCAACTAGAGCTGACATACCTTCTTTAGCCACATAACCATCCTGGCGACCCGCAATAACTAAGCCTGGGTACTGCTGCGCTAGCTTTTCTGCGGCCTGCTTGTTAACACCTTCTTTTGCACCATAAAGAAACACACTGTGGCCATTCTCAGCCGCCATTTCACATAACCTGGGCATAAGCTCAGAGCCAGGCACGCGCTCCTTAAAATTAAGGCCATGAAGACGGGCAGCCAAGATCATTCCAATACCATCGGCGATAAGCAAACCTGCTGAATTCAAACAGGCGTGAAGCTCAGGGGTCTCGCGCGCAGCAATCACCTTCTCCGGGTTAACGGCAAGTATGGTGCATTGTTGACCTTCCTCAATCATCGTCTCAGCATAACGTACCGCACCATCCATACCCACATTGTCGATAGGACTTCCTGCAACAATAACTCTGCCATTTCTCATTTTATTTACAACCCCCATAGCTTGTTGAAACTCTATTTACTTGGCCATCTAAGGCGCCTGTTTTCGGCAAGATCATATTCAAATCACCCAAAGCCTTTCACGAGGAAGGCGCTACCCATCTATAGGTGTAAACTCGATTTTTTCGCTTGGCTTTCCTTGCGCCTGACTCTAGTCAGCGCATCTCAACAACCTGTTAGGCCAGCAGCCCCAGAACCTATATCTTGCTCATCCATATCTGGCCTGTGGCCACAAAAAAAACTAAAGAACACTTACTGCCATGATTCCCCAAAAGCTGAATTAGCCAGGACGCTCAAAATTCCAGGATTGGGCTATATCCAGGTGCTCTTTAAGAACCCGCTCATCAAAACATTCATCAGTTAGCTCAATTGAGGTAACAAAACTATAGGGCAAACCCCCGCAATAACTCTTCTTAATCGTTGTGACAGGCTCACGAACCCCATAACACATTGACCCCCAGCCGCAAGCCGGGTTCAGCTCGCCTCGATGCAATGAGAAATCTCCGCCCCACAGCCTCATCGAGGCTGCTTGATCATTACCGTAAAAATGTAATGCATCACCATCAACCACAGGGTTCACCGCCAAATGCCAGTAGAGATCAAGTTTATGCTGCCCCTTTCCTTCTAGCAGGTCGCGCACAATCACTAACTTATCTGGTATAACCACCACATAGCGCACATGCGTCACGCCTAGTTCTTTATAGCCGTCATGAAACATTTTCAGATAAACGACCCCTTTATTCGTCACATGAGACCCGACGAGCTCAGAGGTATAGGGCCTGGACCACTGAAACGGCGTGCTCTGCTGCGCCTGATCGAGCTCATCAACACAAACCGTATTATGAGCACTCGTACTTCTGAAATAACTACGCCACTCAGGCTCTCCTGTATAGCTGAAAGTACCTGTATCAATCAGTAATTCTCGCTCACCAACGTTCAAAACTAATGAGAGAGCGTCCGCGTGCCCATGACCATAAGAAGGCGCCATGCCAAGTGCCCCATGATCAAGCAATAACTGACCCCCACCATTTCCCCCCACTGCCACACGGGTCAAACCATAGTCAGTAAAGGTTTCCACCTGCTTCCGCTCGGCCGAAACATCCCAAGAGAGCCTGAGGTATGGAGAAAGTGCATAACCATCATCAGCATCCCCCAGCCTTGGTAAGTCAGTTGGAGTTTTAGCCAAAACCCCGATAAACCGCCGTCCACGCACTAAGGCACCTGTAATCTCACTGGGAACAGCTTGACCTTTAAACCTAAGCAACTCGACCACAAGCCCTAACAGGTCAAGCACGAAAAGATGATACCAAGGTGAACGTTCAACACCCCCTCCATCAGAAAGCACCTGGCGCTCAGCTTCCTGGCTTAGAATTGACACCCCCGTTGCAAGCCAATCATCAGCGTCATTTATTTCAGGAAAAAGTAAGCCCGCATAAACCAAACCAGCACACTCTGCTACAGTATGGTTTCCAGCAGAAGAGTGTAACGATAAACGTTGGCGAATAAGATCCGCATGGCTTGAAACGATAGCTGCCACGGCACACCAAACAGCAGAATTTTTCTCAAGATAAGGCCTCGCTATGTCCAGCGCATAACAAACAGCCATCAACCTCAGGCCACACTCCATCACAGAAATATAATGTATCCCACAACCAACTGGGTTAGCCCGAACCCAGGATTCGAGCTGCTGAGTAAGTAACTTGATCGCTTCGTCGCGATAAAGTGGTTTATTTTGTGCAATTAATGCCAACTCAATGAAGTGCTGGAGCCGAGATGGCTCCCAAGCCACTCTCACATCACCAAAGGGGTTTCCTTGGCGGTAATCAATCTTGTCAAAAAATAACTTCGGCCAAGGTTGCCCTGTATCTGGAGAATAATGCCAATCCGCATCGCGACCTGCCCAAGCCCACTCAAAACCAAGTGCCGCCGTACTCCCCGAGAGGATATTTCTAATCGCCTCTTCTTTTGGCTCATAGTGAAAGGGCAATTTCGGAAGCTGTACCTCAGTAGCTGTGCAAAATTCAAAGTCAGTGCTATCCAAACTATCATATCGTTTACCATAAGCACCCAAGAAATAACTAAGATATAGCCACTTCATCCATGCTGCCTCAGCCACCCTGAACCAGATTTCTTGCGGCTGCATAACGCTCAAACGTTTTAGATACCACTTAAACTTATGCACTACTAATTTACAACCATATCTACATGCTTTTCAGGATAAAAGGCCAGCGTACGCTGGCCTACGTAAAATACCGATGCCTAGGTTCAAATATATAATCGAAACCGTATTGCCTCAACTGAAGCAGGGACACCCCAAAGCTGGACAAATAACCAGCTTGACAGCGCCAAAAGTCGTAACCAAAAAAGTCTGAAGGTGTCTTAATGACAATTTATAAAGCGATACTTTGTAAACCTAACAGTCCAGGCGATTAACTTTTTCTGTAAGAAGTTTTTTCATACGGAACATCATTTTCCCATTATCAGCAGAGTAAAAGACTACCCCGTTCGTTTCGAATATAGAAACCACATCACTACAGTACTTTTCAAAGTATGCGGCAGACGACATTAAGCCTTCTCGCCCATGATGAAAGTACGTGCTGACATCTACAGTCGAACCATTATGAATAACACCCGCTATGGCCTGCTTATCACTGTAAAGATAAGATTTATTCAACTCAAAGGCATCCTCTGCACAGTGAACCATAGAGCAATTTCTCACACCAAGACCGATAGATGCAGAGCCCTTAATAGCAGCCAAGTGAAAATATGGACTCTCTTCATCATAGGGGTATTTGGACAAGTGGTGGTTTTTTATCAGCTCCTCAGATCTATCACCCCATACCGCAACAGCCTTAATGGGGTGGCAACTAATTCTCACATCCGGGTCTCTAGCAAAGCATTGCGCTAAAACCCCCGTGCTGCACTTAATAGTTTCCGAGTTAAATACACGGCCAGACTGCAACCAGTCCGCCGATAATGCAGGGGGGTAAAATGGCATCATGATAACACCAGATTTTCCAACTATCTCTTTAAGCGCACCAATCAACTCCTGTGGTGAAAAGTCGGCGTTCAAAAAACCAAACCCGCAGTGTACTAGCACTGCTTGACCCTCAAAAAGCCCCATTTCCTGCCGCAGGATATCTCGAACTTCTTCGATTGATAATTTTTTGCATTTTTTTAAACCCCGACGATTCAGTCGATTCTTCAGTCTTCGAAGAGAGGCATACATATCAGACGATTTAACAAATGAAGACACCATAATTCACCCTAAATTAAACATATCCATACATGCCCCAAGCGCATCACAGGGGAAGCTCTATTTACTTTCCAAGTTCTTTCCTACACCTGTTTAACTCAGAAAACTCAAAAACCTGCCAGAACAGTGTTCCAAAAACACCAAGTGGATCTAGGTCTATTTTTAAATAGCACTTTTCACTCTAGCAAGACCAGGGTTAACTTTTAACTCATGACTAAAACTTGTCATATCTCCAAATTCTATTTTCGATTCATATTTATTTGTTATATATGAAAAAAATCTATCAATATCATCATAATAATGGTGATGTTGTTTAGTATGGCTTTCTATAAGGATAGGAATCCTTGCGTCATCACGTTTATCTAGCTCGCGTATAACATCATCGAAGGACGATTTTAAATATGACAATGGCTGATTACCGATTTTAAGATGTGTGCGATATGGCCTAAGAGCAGCACTAAATATTTTACTATCGTTAATAGGGTTAAGAGCTTTCACTTGCTGGGGGGCAGCACTTGCCTCATAGTAACTTGAGGTGTTCTTATATCGCAGTTTTGTGACAACTTGATTTAATGCGTATCTAGAAAAGGTTCCCAAGTCTGGAGCATACGGCTGCATTGGAATTACCACAGGGTTTTTTGTGTTTTCTGCCAACTTGGTTATATCATTGGAATCTGGATAATACGGAAGGTACTTCTCTTCAAGCATTCGATAGTCTAAACCCTGGCTGGGTATTTGCAGCCCTTCTCTAACCCCCATAACAATGTTAATGCCCGCCTCCTTAAGCGCGGCAAGGAGGGTCGCCGATGGCTGCATACCCCAAGAGCCAGCTTTAAATGCACAAACACTGTATTCAGGGTACTTCTTGCCCAATAGTTGCGTCAGATGATTTACAGAACCTTGAATTAAGTCTTTCTGTTCTTGCTGATCATAAAGACCAATATTCCATTTTTCACTTAAATAAAAATGCCCATCTTTATACCTTGAATTAAGCCATTGAGGGTGCAAATGAAGCTGAACATCATGCCCCATACTTTTCATTAGCAATATTGTTTTATCAAGAATCGTATTTTGTATATCAAGCTCAGGGTGATCAGGCGATAGTTTCTCAAGCATTAGCTTGTGGGCAATATCTACCATAAATGTAATTTTTGCATTATATTTATTTGCAATATTCATAAAAGAAAGCGCTGGCAAATACTGCAAATCCGCCACATTCCCTCGCCCATTCCCCATCACTTCGAAATCATCCTCGATAAGAATTACAAACTTTTTCACAAAGAGCCCTCTGAATACTTTTCACTTCGACTGATCTGACAGCACCCATCTAACGTAGGCGCAAAACATGAACATCAATAAGGATTATATTCATTCATATCAACCTAGACCTAGACCTAGAAAGAAAGAAAGATACAAACATACAATACTTAACACTACTTAGAATCCGAAAATTGTGCGTAGATACTGTCTAGCTGAGGAAAAATAACATCAGGTGAAAAGTTATTTAAAAACTTATTTTTAGCCTGCGCCGCATACATGCTCCTCAAATCTTCATCTGACAACAACATTCTCAGGCACTCAGCAATCCCGTCAACATCTCCCGCCTCCACCAGAAGCCCCTCTTTTTTATGCGTAATCGCATCAGGAATCCCACCTGCTCTTGATGCCAACACAGTGGCACCAGCCGACATGGCTTCTAACACGCCCATAGGAAAGCCCTCGTTATAACTTGGCAGGGCGTAAATACCTGCCTGCCTTAGCCAGCGTGATTTTTCATCACCCGAGACCCAGCCCAAGAAATCAATACGATCATCAAGCCCAAGAGTTGACACAAGCCGCTTAAAGGCTTCTATATCACCGTCACCCCCCAAGGCTAAACGAGCCTCTGGAAAATCCTTAGAAATGCGAGCAAATGCATTGATAAGATCCTCAGCCCCTTTTCGGGGACCAATCCGGCCTAGAAATAATATAAGATTAGGGTCTCTTTCACTCTTGGAAGGTGGCACCTCCGGCACAGAGTTATAAACTACCACAGCTCTTTCTGGGCACTCCAGAATCCTTTCAACCCAGTCCAACCACTGCGTTGAAAGGACTACAACCGTATCTGCCAAATTAAATATTTTGCGTACTTCTTGTTTTTTCTTTTCACTGCACTCATCCTCATAAAACTCCCTGAATTCTGAACCATGCAAGTGTAAAACAACATGACCACCACAGAGCTTGGTAAGCCTTACCACACAAGACTTGCGAAAAAAGCTCCACCGGGAAGACGTATGAATATGTACAAGGTTAACCTTATAGAAGAGATGATAATAAACCAACATAACTAGTGCTTTCGCAAAGACAAAATATCTAAACAAGCCGAAGAAAGCCTTCTTGTTTTCATTTGTCGGTTTAGTTCGTAATAAAACCACCTGCCACTTTTCAAAAAAACCGCTATCTCTCATTACATTCAAAACAGTTGAAATACCGCCACTACTTGAAACATCAGGGCCAATGGTTATATTTATTACTTTTTTATTCATTGAGATTAAAGCCAAATAGATGAAGGTTTATTACAACTCACCCCCAGATTTTTAAATTTTCTTAAAGCGCCTCTACAGTCGCAAGAAAGCCACAACCATTAGGACCACCCTAAAAACTATTGAAATTCGTTAACTTTTTACAAACACAAGCGGGAGCTTGATGGATATCTAGCACTTTCATTAGAAACCCACAAAAAGAGTTCTAAAATTACTTTACGCTCAATTAGACATGAAGGAACTTATTGGCCGGAGCACTAGAGTATTCATTAACTCGATCTAACCACTTATTAATTTTCTCTCTCGCTAAGCAGATTTTCTCCAAGAAAAAGTTCCTCATATGCCTGCACCATATTATCAACCGAAAATTGACCAGCGACATAGTCATGTAATCGTTTTTTGTCTAGTCTATGTCTCTGCGATTGTAGTCGCTCTATTGCAGCAACTAGAGCACCTTCATCCCTAAAGGGCAGCACTACACCCTGCTCATCGGCTACTATTTGCTCACGAATACCACCGATATCGTAGGCAACTACTGGACACCCACAACTTAAAGATTCCAGAACGGCAATGGAAAAGGTTTCAATAGCATTGGATAGCATCAAAGTGGCATCTGAAGCAGCAAGATATGGCTGGACATCATCTACCAAACCGATCAATTTAACCCGCCTTTTTAGCCCTAACTCCTCCGCTGCCAAAATAATAGAATCCCTT
Organism: Gammaproteobacteria bacterium UBA3067; assembly: GCA_002366835.1. Lineage (GTDB taxonomy): Bacteria > Pseudomonadota > Gammaproteobacteria > Pseudomonadales > UBA3067 > UBA3067. The sequence continues at coordinate 30,684 of DFBZ01000070.1, read as the reverse complement.
TCGCTTCCCTCACCAACACAAAGCAGATATACATCAAAACCTTTATCAACGAGCCTTTTAAGAGCAGACACCATATCGACATGACGTTTTTCGGGTCGCAACATGGCGATACTAACCAGAACTAATGCCCCCTGAGGAATATCCAGTCTTTCCCTATACTCTAAGCGCGTCTCTTGCTTCGGTAATACGAATTTCTTCACATCTATGCCATTATAAATATACAGACCACGGCCTCGTATATGCAGCCAACGCGAAGACCAATGGTTCATCTGTGTTTCACAAACATAGATCACTTTAGTTGTGAATTTAAACATCCACCATGCCGACAGATAAAATTTCACTGACTCCCTTATCGGAATTTTTGTTGTATGCCAACCTGAAAAAAGCTGGATCCTTCTATCCAAGCCTCTCGAAAGCAGGGAATAAAGCAGCGGCAGCTGATTAACAGATAGTATCGAAGAAACTCGGTACTGAGCTAACAGCCTCCTAATTGACGCAACTGCCGCCAAATCTAAATAGGAACGCCGATGGACATAAATAGCCCGGCTTCTTAAACCCTCGTCTAGCTCAGCCAATAAATCAGTCGAATGGGAAAGATAGACCAACACGATAGACCACCCTTTACGATGAAGCCCGTTCACCAACGAAACTGTATGCTTTTCTGCACCTCCGGTTCCTAATGAGTTGCATATAACCATTAAAGATTTAGATCTTCGCACCACGGCTACCTTTAGTTTAATAGATGAAAACTCTCAGTACTCAAATAGCGCTATCAAGAAGCGTTTCATAAAGTCGGGCCACTACCACCGACGAATAGTTTTCCTCTGCAAATAATTTCGAGGCTTTTCCCATTGCAAGCAAGTGCTCATTATTACCCAATAGTTTGGATATAGAGTTGGCCATATCGGAAATATCAGTTGGTATAATGCCCAAATGATTTTCATCAATAAGGCCATCTGGATCGAAAAAGGAAACAACTGGCACGCCCCGAATCCATGCCTGTAAGAATGAATTAGGAAAACCCTCAGAGTCAGAAGTATTAGCAAAAATTTTGCTACGTTCAAAATAGCTGTTTACTTGGTGGTAAGGTACTGCGCCAAGAAAGTTAAGATTCTTGATATTCGAAGCCTGCTCTTTAAGGCAAGTATAGAGATCCTCGCTGCCCGATACTGGCCCGCCAATCATAGCGATACAAAGATGAGGAACTAACTTAGCTAACTCAAGCACTAGTTCCGGCCGTTTAAATTGTCGAATATTATTCACCCACAGTATGTCAATATCCTTAGTATTACCGCTACTATTCGTGGGTAACTGCACTGTCATATTTACAGGGGTACTAGCAAGACCATAGTTTTTACTCATCAATGCTTTTTGCCTGACACCCTGCGCAGAAATTAAACTAGCCCGCTTCAAACCATACTCATAGAGTTTTTTGTCACGCCAATTATTAATAATCAACTCGTTTGGAATACAATCATTATCGTGAGCTAGTCTGAAAATAAATTTCTTACCGTGTTTCTGACAAAACCAAGCCACAATACCCGTAAGCATTCCAGCACAAGATTGAAAATATACATCCGCATCAGATTTCTTTAGCGCACTAAGAATTGATGTCATTTTGGGATATAAGAAACGAAGTACAGGTAGGCCCTCACCTTCAAAATACGTCTTATAAACAGTAATTCCCTCGATCAATTCGCCATCTTCTTGCCCGTAGTCTAAAGACAACAAGCTCACATCATAGCCGATGTCACGAAAAGCCTTGGCTAGCAGGGTCTGCTGAACAGACTCACCACCAAAATAATGAGTTCCCTTAGCAGGATTTAATACCGGATAGGCATCTAACCCTACAAAGCAAATTTTTTTCTTCATATTAATGCCTTCTTACTGGTAGCATTTGAGCTAAGCGTCACGCCCATTTGCACATCTTTTATTAACACTATTTTGTCTTCTTAATCGGTCAACTCTAATTTCGTTTGCGTAAGCAATCATAACCCCAACAAAAGACCAAGCGATTAATGCTGGAGTATACAGATTCACAAAAACCAAAGACACGTTGAACCCAAGAAACCCAGCTGCTAAACCAGACAGGTAAATTCTTTCATTGCCGGCGCTTTTCTTCATAGTATCAAATACGCATCGCCAGAGCCTGTATAGGACCCAAACAAAGATAGTTAAACCGATTAAGCCAGTATCAACTAGTCGTTCAAAATAAATACTATGAGTAGCTCCTCCCCCGCTAATAATTTCAAAGCCAGACCACCCCCACCCAAATACTGGCTTTTCTATCCAAAGCGCAATCGCGTGAAGCCATATTCCAGTGCGACCGGCACTTGCCTCATGATAGTCGGCACCACTCTCACCAAGGAATGAAAATCGCGCGATTAATGATTCTTGGAAAAATGCGGGCATAACAAACCATACGGCAGTAATCATAAATGGTATCGCCAGAAGAGCCAGCATCTTATTCGTGATAGAGAGCTGATTCTTTATATACCAAATAAATAGTAAGGCGCCAGTTCCGGCACCAAGAATTCCCCCGCGCGATCCTGTAGCCACTATAGCTGCTAACACTATTACCCCAACCCCAGCATAAACGAGCTTCAAAATTTTCACGTTGCTCCTCCCTAACATTTTTGCCAGCACAAAAGGCAAGAACAATGAGAACACAGCCGCGGACTGATTAGGCTCACCAAATGCACCATTTGGCCTTCTGGTATTCTCATCAACCCCGAACAGGGATATCGAGGGGACAAGCATATCTACCAATGTTCCCAAAGCAGCCAAACCAATTATCATTATTAATATGGTGAGCATATTACTGGCTCGCTTTAAACTGTCAGAAAAATACATGAATATGAAAAAACAGGCCACAACATCAAGCTGCCCAGCCTTAAAACGAAAAACCCCGGTCGCCCAGTCATAGCCCTCAACGGGAAATGCCCTCATTACTAGCAGCACCGATGCACAGTACAGCGTAAACCAAACTAAAAGGCGATTAGTTGATCTAATATACCTATCAAATACTCTTCTTCGACCTACTAAAAGTGAAGAAAAAAAGATCACCAGCACGCCATAAATCAAGGCATTCTTAACGCTTAGACCTCGAACAATTACACTAGCAAGTTTCACTCCTGTCTCAAGAATAATCTCAAAAAAAAGAAACACTAACACCCATAGCGTCTTACTCACTTACCCACCTTGCTCTTAATAAAAAACGCACTGCTATGAGCACCCAGTGTAAAAGCATTACTCTCAAGCAGTTGGCTATTTCCTTCCAAATCAAGCAATAGCCTTGTTGAATTTTTGGGGAGTTCCTCCACGACAGTAAGAACTTTGCTGGGGTTAACATAAACATATCCGCCCTCAAACTCCCGATAATAGATGTTACGTTCCGACGGTAACCTCTGATAGCTGGAAATCGCCTCACCAAAATCAAGAGCCTGATAGACTTCGAACCAAGAGATACGCTTGTAAGCCCCCTCACTACGACCATAGTCAAATGAAAATAGAGTTTTGGGAGTGTCACTTCGCTTTGCCAATAAATACGACCCCAAGGCATAAAAAAATACTTGCTCAAAATCAACTTTATTACCCAATGAATCGACCCCGCTCTCCCCTGGGAAAAGATCCGTATGCCCAAGCAGTGCAACACCTGAATTATTAATTAGGGACGGTAGTTTAATTTGTCGCTCCCACTGGCTCACAGGCCAAAATTGCACACTACCCTGCCCCCAGCTTGCTGCAAAAGCACCCTCTTCGAAAACATACTCGGGAGGCGCCGGGCCTTCATCAAGTGCAACCCACGCCTCAATAGGCCCCTTGTGACGGGAATTCCCTCTATTAACTATTAACAGCTGCCCCTTGCTCCTCAAACCCACAGAGGCAGCGCGAATAAACCCATTCATCGCTTCATCCCACTCTAAAGCGGAGCTGTATTTTTTTGGTTGATGCAGTTGATGCCATTTTGTTTGACGAACATAATACGTCAGACCATTATCCATCATTACTCCATCGGCAACCCATGCCCGATCAACAATATCTCTAACCGTCGCCTCTAGCCAATATCTAGAAAATTCAGGATTACCAAAGTCAAGCAAATAATCATCTGGATACTGTTGTCTGAAAATACGGTTTCCTGAACGATCCAGAAGAAAAAATTCTTCATTATTGTTATTAACATTGCCCATTGAGTGCCCTCTAGAAACATCAAAACGACCAATATTATTCAAATAAAATGCTCTATAGTGGTCTTTCTTGGTAGATATCTCCGGTCCCAATTGATACAAGAATATTTTCTGCTCGCGATTCCTGCTTTTTAGCTTCTTCCATGTGTTTTGTTTTTCTTTATAGCGAAAGCGATCAAGAATAAGCACATCAAATTTTTTTAGTGTGTCAAAATCATCTATCTTAAAGTGACGCCCCCCCCCGTAGTAAACCAAAAATGGGTTTATGAAATGATCTTGTTTACTTAAAACAACTTCAGGCACCAAGCTTAGAGCCACAAAAATTAGTATGAATTGTGGGCCCAGAAACTTTTTATAGAAAAAACTAAACTTCATCATATATTTTCTCGGTTCCCGTAGACGCCCTCATAGGCTAAAAAGGGTGAACCCCGCCTATCATTCATACTACCCAATGCTGACATTAAAGCACTGACGCTTATTGCTATCCTGCTTTTGCAGAATAAAGCCTGTCTATAAGACGATCTACCGAGCGGCCTTTAAAAATAAGAAGTAAGTATTTTGCTATAAACAACGGAGCGTCGTAACCTTTTTTACTCCGATGCATTGAAGCACGCCTCTCATCAAGCAACTTTCTGCCGGTAAATACTGACAACTGATCAAGCAAAGCACCATCCGTCATGAACTCTTGATACTCTATAACAATGCTTTCATTCTCATTGACAGCATCAATCAACCCTTCATTGTACTCATACCATCGATTAAGAAAGAGCCAAGCCCAATATAAATTTACATAACGACGACGCCAACCTTTCCAACGGTACCTTGGCCATATTTGCTCTGGTCGCCGAAAGATACCAATAACTTTATGCTTTGGCAGCACCTCTTGCCACAACTTATAAGTAAGGCATGTGCGCGGCTCCTTCGCACCCCAATCTATTCCTTCATATTTTTCTTCACAACAATCAACAACTTCTTGCATTTCATTTTTTTCTGAAACACTAAGCATCCAATTTGCTGGAGCCTTCAACTTTAACGTTTGATCATCTTTACTGCCTAGCAGCTTCAAATTAAGCTGATAAACTTCATCGCGCTCATATTGATTCCCCGTATCGTAAGTACCAACGGAAAAACCCTCACCCATATTAATGCCTGATTTATGCAGCATCGTAGACAAAAGTGTAGTGCCTGATTTATGCATGCCCAGTACAATATAAATCATATTGATCCCCCCAAATTATCAGCCTTCACTCTACTCTCCTTTTTTCCAATTAAAAATGCATTCCATATTATGGTCAAATTCAGTAGCGTTCCTACACATGAAATAAGAGCCAATGCCTGCATTATTGTCATGCCACTATAAAACACTACGCCACCACAGATCAGCATTGAGACGGTTGCTAGAGACTGAAATACCAGCAATTGATTTTGTTTTTTATAAACGATATATACACATGCACTAGGGAGTTGAATAAAAATGGAGGCGAACCAAGGCGATACAATCGAGCCATATATACCAGCCTTGGCCCAACTATGGCCTAGTACCATTTCAAACAACTCTTCACCATAGAGTGCTAATGGAACAATCATTAAAAGCGACATAAAAACTAGTGCCAAGGTAAGTTTACCCAGAGATTTATTTAGTGAAACCGATGTGTTTGCTAGTTCCGACGCCTTTTGCAAATATGCCAATCTTATAGGCTCACCCACTACTTGAATCGGCAATTTAATCAAACGACTTGCCATTGCAAACAGACCGACAGAAACAGGTTCAAAGAGGGCTGCCAACAATAGTATCGGCATATTTTCATTAAAAGACCGCATCAAACCAGTTGGCACGGAGTACAGTGGGAACTGATGATATTCGCTTACAACCTTACGAAAACTTTGTCTATATAAATACAACCTCTTTAAATCTTGCATAGTGACAATAGAGCGCCCAACTATTGCGACTTTATTAACACCGCCAATCATTTGAGTTATTACCAAAACCAGCGCACTAGAGCCTACGCTAACTCCACAGGCAATTCGAGTAGAAACTATAACTATGGATTGCCAAAAATTTGCTTTACCAATAGCAATAAATTTTTTTTCTCTAGCCGCCCATGCCACAAGTAATTGAACCAATCCTGTTAATAATATGGCCGGCGGGAGAAAGACTATAAAACCCCCTAGCCTACTTCTTTCGATCAAACTTGGAAAAGCCGACTGCCCAATATACAGAGTTAGTATTATTAAAAAAAATGAAACGCACATCGCTTGAAGCGACGCATAAATCACACCAAAAGCTTCCCTATCCGTTCCAGGAAGAGCAACCGCATGCTCTAGTCGTAACGTAGAGGGTATAGCGGCAATAGTAACAACAGATAAAAACACTGCCGCAACCCCAAAATCATCAGGAGTAAATAGGCGCGAAATTATTGGAGACGCAAAAAGGCCTATAGCCTGGGATCCACCAACCCCCATTGCCATCAAAGAAATATTCTTGGAGAAATTAGACAAGGCCATATGCCACCAATATATAAAGGATACTCCTGCTACAAACAGATACCTTTAATTCAACTAATCTTGAGTCTATAAGGCTAGCTTTTCGGAAAACTCGAAAACACCAGACCAAAAAACATTATATTCTAATGCACGCTACATGACATATACTTACAGCCCTTCTAATTCCAGCCGCTGACAACACTTGGAAACACTCAAAACCTCAGCCACTAGCAGCTTCTTTCTTAATAACCAATACGGACTTACCACACCGAGCAACCCTACTTCCGTAATGCTACCAATAGCCGGTAATAATTCAGGCGTTACAATTCATCAAACAAGTGGAGACATTGCTGCATATCAGAAAGGGAGCAATCATACAGATCAGCGCGTATATCTTTTACCAACCTTTATATATTTGGGCTAAGGTGTACGAGGTAGATCAACGGGCCAGCAGAGTACTTTCGAGTCAACTATTTAATAGCAGCACACGAATTCACAGAAATTTAATCTAAACATTCTCTGCAAGAATCGGCAAAAAAATCAACTTGTGAACGTTATCCAAAAATAATTGGGTGATTTTATTGCCCATATTGAAGCCGCCGAAAATTTGTTCTACTACAGAAACCTACTTTTTGCCCTTAGTATTTTTGTAGCGGGTTACTGAAAACCTACGAATTTGGGCATATCCTACTTTTTGCAATGCCAAGAGCTCAAAATATTTTACTGGGTAGGCTCTACTCTTTTACTACAAGGTAAGAAGTACCTGCAAACTCGGCTTGAGCATCCTGCATCGTTCTACCTTCTCCATACACGGAGCCATCCGCTTCTTCACTAAATATTTATTTGTATTTAACTCAAATCAGCGGGCTTCAACATCTTGCCAGCCACCACAAACTAAAGCTTTTTCTAATCTACGTTGGTCAACAGAGCAAGATCTAACCCCCAGAGCTTATGTAGTGCTGCGCGTATTTTTTCCATTTCAGGAGTAAGCACTCTATGCCGATCAGCACCACCAATTTTTTTCCCTTCTACTGCCGCAAGGGCAATATCAAGGGAAATTTTTCGGGTATCAGAACCATAGGCCAGAACAAGGGCGTGATCACACAGCACGTTAATAAGGCGCGGAATTCCCGCACTGTAAAAATATATTAACATTATCGACGCCTGATCAAAAAACAGGCTATCGGCGCCTGCCGCTCGTAAGCGATGACCGATATAAGCAGCGGTGTCTCTACAGCCTAATGCCTGTAAATGATATTCAGATGACACACGCTGCGCCAGCTGACGAAGCGTTGGTTTGCGCAACACGCCCAGTAACTCAGGCTGCCCTAAAAGAATAATTTGAAGCAACTGATTTTTATCCGCATTAATATTGGATAAAAGACGCAATTCCTCCAGGGCTTTTTCCTCTACATTTTGAGCTTCATCAACGACAAGCACAACGCGCTTACCTTTACTGAATTCGTCTATTAGAAAATTCTGCACCCCTCTGAACAGGCCAACCCTGGATAAGCCCTCGCTAGGGATCTCAAAGGCAGTGACGACCCATTCAAGCAAATCTCCAAATGAGCCATGTACATTATTAACTACACCCACGGTAAGCTCATTGTAATCAATACGCTTGAGCAACAAGCGAAGCAGAGTGGTTTTGCCCGCCCCAACTTCACCAGTCACCACGGTAATCCCGTTTTGCTCCAGTAGCCCATACTCCAGCATCGTAAATGCGCTACGGTGCTGCGCAGAAAGATATAGGTATTCAGGGTCAGGTATCATGGAAAATGGTTTTTCTTTCAAACCAAAATACTTCAGGTACATATTGCTAGATTATGCCTCTCGCTTTGTTGAGCACAGTACCAATGAGCTGAGTGCTGCTACCAAGTAACTCTTCACAACGATGCAGTTCATCTGCTGTGGTCACACCCTCTTCTACCACCAGCATCGTGGCATCAATGGTCGGGGTAAAAAGAAGCGCATCATCGTTACGTAAAAGGGGTGGCAAATCGAAAATAATTACCCGAGATGGATAACGGTTGCGTATATCTAGCACCAGCCTTTTCATTGCCGGTGAAGACAGCAGCTCAGAGGAGTAGTGCCCCAAGGCTCTGCCGGGCAATACCACCAGACGAGGAAAACCGGGATTTATTAATACATCCTCCACCTCAACCTCTCCCGACAACACATCTACTAAGCCATGCTCAGCTTTAATATCTAACGTTTTATGTACCGTTGGTTCACGAAGATCAAGATCTACAAGCAAAACTGTTTGAGTAACTTCACGAGACAATGCTATAGCCAGATTCGTTGCTGTTAAGGTTTTACCTGCATTCTCCCCTGCACTAGTAATAGCCAGCGTGTTCCATTGATTTTTATCGAGAATTTGGCGGACTTGTGTGCGTAACTGACGGTACACTTCAATCCGCTCATCACTGTTAATTCCCGCTATAACACGGTTTCGATGCAGCGACTCTTCTTCAGAAATAGAAACTGTCGTTTTCGAGTATACCAATTGCTCAAGATTAGTACTCGCCTCCTGCTCTGTTGATAAACTAGGGGTTCCTGTAGAACCTTGTCGAGGAGAGTGAGGCTCAATTTTTTCAACTGATAGATCCTTATTATTGGCCGGTATTATTTCCTCAGCGGGCGAATCGTAACTTCCAGATAACACCTCTTCAATCGAAAGCCCTTCGACTACCAATGACTCTCTTGCCTGTGGCTGTATCGTAGAAAAAACAGCTCCGTCAACATGGCCCTGGCCGGCCACCGTTTCTGATGGGGCGTCATGCCTGTTGGTCTGGCCGATTTTACCCTGACGTTGTTGTCGCGCCCGCTCAATTGCCTTTTCTATTTTATCCACTTGCTACCTATCATGTGTTGCCTGCATAAATTACAGTTGTAAAGAAAGCCAATAAGTTCTCGTATATATAGCGCTACAGTTAGCCCTAGCCGATAGTTTTAGTTTGCGGCGTAAGTCAAGCAATACCGATACGGTTCATAAGCAAATACCACAACACATCTAAAGGCATATATAGGAAGTGGATAAACATGAGCGACACCAAGATTGTCATCAGCGCACCCAGTAAAAGCCCTGTCCGCAATCGTTTTGATTTTTGCTCGTCTTCACGATTATTCAAATAAGGAACTGCAGCCAACACTGGAACAGAGCTCAATTTCTGTAGTTGAGCTGCACCGTAGATGCCTTTATCTAACGCTTCGAAAAGAACTCCACTACCTATACCTGCGGCACTAGCCAAAATAATAGCCACCAAAATAATAGCCATCCGGTTAGGGCTTTGAGGGCTTGAGGGTAAGCTTGGTGGTTCGATTAGTGTAAACCGCTCCCCCTTACGGTCTTGCTCCAGGCTTTGCGCAACTTCCGCCTCGCGCTGCTTCAAACGAAGATCCTGATACTTTGCCTGGGCTGTATTATATTCACGTAAAATACTCTGATACTCCTGCTCGACAGCAGGCGCTTTTAGTAGCAGTGCTTCGTATTCACCGACCCTACGCTTTAAATCAGCATCCTTAAGCAATAAACTGCTTAGCTCAGAATCAATTGCCTTGATCTGTGTTTCAAGTATGACGTATGCAGGGTTGTTAGCAGTGACAGCGCTAGCAGATAACGCCCCCGCTTCTTGTTGTGCGAGCCGAGCCTGCAAGGTCAGCATGTCGCGCTTGAGACGGATAACATCAGGATGACGCTCAGTGTAGACAAGTATCAAGGACCTATATTCCGAGTTAATTGCTTCAAGCTTATCTGCATCACTCAATACAATCTCCCCACTACCCAACACAGTTGGAGCAGAGGGGGCGAGCTGCAATAGCTCGGCAGACAGTCGAATACGGTCTTTTTCCAACTGCTGAAGACGAATATTAATATCGGAAATTTCCTGCTCTGTACGATCCACCTTACTGAGATTAAATTGGTAAAGCTCAGGCAAGGCTCCCTTATTTAAGGCCTTAAACTCGGCTAACCCTGCCTCAAGTGCTAGCAGTTCGCTGTTAAGGGATTCAGACTGCGCCGCAAGAAATTCAGACGCTCCCGCTGCACGGTCACTACGAGCACTTAGGTTGGTATCAAGATAAAGCGTCACCAACTCATTTGTCACTTTTTGCGCTGCAGAGGGATTGCGATCATCAAAGGACAGTGTAAATGCAATTGTTGCTTCAGCCGCCCTGCCGCTACGTGGGTCGATAACATCAGCACTCACCAGATCCAATTTGACATGCTTGCTAAATAACTGAGCCAGCTCACTTCGAGGCAAGCGCGATTCCGCCGTGTTCTGGTCATACAACCCGTATTTGGCGACAACCCGCTCAATCTGCTCAACAGTCATTATCCGCTTAGTAATAACTTGAATCTGTTGCGCCGCAAAACTAGTAACAGTGGAGCGTACCAGATCACGGGGAATTTCCTGCTCCTCTATAAGAATGGTTGCTGCAGAGCGATAAATGGCTGGCAAGCCCAGCGCAATCGCTATACCCAGCAACAATACTACAGCAGCAGGTATTAAAATCTGGAGGCGCCGACGTTTGGCAATCATCCAGTATTCCGCAGCGGTCCGTCCTTGATCGTCATACTCGAATGCGTGCTGCATGGTGCTACTATTCATAAGAAATTCATTGGTGATAAATTGATTTATTTAAAGAAGTTTTTAGCTCGCTCTACAGGGTGGCAATACCCTTGCTAACAAACTTACGCACGTGAAGCTGGAGGGCACAATCGAAGCGTATAACTCTGCACAAGCTCTTGCGCATTTTTTCGCACCCGGATGAAACGTTCAAGTTAAAAAACGAAAAGAACTGAGTTGCTGATTTACTGCCAACAACCCAGTTCAGTCAAACCAGCTGAATTGGTCAGCCAACTTACACCAGCACAACATTTAAGCGGGACTGGACATATTTCTCTTCCGAGCAGTGACACCCAAGGCCACCAATACGCTACCAAATAACCAGGCAGCAGCAGGAATAGGAACAGCAGTAAGAGCAAAGTCATACGCCTGCGCTCCTGTTCCCATTACGTACAAAGTGTAATCATTACCCGCAACAACATTAAAAGAGCCACCAAGTGTCGATGCTGAGCTATCAAATAGCTCTGCCTCCCCATTGCTCAAAACATAAAAGCTCTGCTCTCCAGTAGATCGCTCACCACTCAGTGTAACCCCTGTCACTCCGCTGCCAGCTGTGAACTGATACTCATCTACCTCTCCAGCCAAACGAACCTGAAGATTGGAACTACAAGAATCAGCAACACTCAAGGTGCCACAGTCAGTGGCTGCGGCACTAACCGTGCTTGAGCTAAAAGCTCCTAGCGCCAGCAGTGTCAGCGCCCACTTCACGCTCTTCTCACTTTTTATTACTCGTTTCATTTAATCTTCCTTTATATTTCATCCACTTTCAGTTTAAAACGCTTATAAAGATTTATACCATATAGCCTTGAAAGCTCACGCCAAACCCCATTAACTAACCAGGGCTTCATGGAAAAAACACTCAAAACCGCCAACATGCTAACAAAGGAAACTTTTCCGCACAATGCTTTATTTTTGTACAATTCCCCACAAGAAACACCTCCAGCACAGCCCTTCTTTTCTCACATATAACCCCGAGAGAGGGAGAAATAATCTTTTCAGATTATTTCATTCAGAACAACACAAACACTCTCAAATAAGCCATTGAAAGCATTCCTGAAAATACCGACCTTGAATACAATGGGCGGACGCAAAAGCCAGCAACATTACTATATGAAATAAATTTTAATGTGCGAAGCTGACCCTTTTCCAGAACCGCCACTCATGCGCCATATCGCAGTCACCGCCTAGGAAATAGTAAATAATACCATTTCCTCTTAGGAGAATGACTTAACCAGAGCTTTTCTTTCTCTTGAGCTTCTCCGAATCTGCACTGCTTTATTTATCAATGACTCTCCCCGCCTTCCTTGAATCCCTTTTTTAACGCACCCAAATATCCCTTTTGATTCCACGCCAACTCACCAACAATAGGTAGACATTAAAAGCAACAGACTAATTACCAACATCTATTTGGAAATATAGATGTACTTATAATACCCACAACAAGGGCCTTATTAATTACACTTATATCAAGTATGCTTACTTGACAGCCCTAACTCAGAAAAAGAAGATGAAAAGGGAGCTATAACGGAAGAAGGAGGGGGTTTCCGGCTTCATGAAGGTTTTTTTAAAACTTAGTATGCGTGCAAACAGATAAAGAGACTCCTCTTTTTAGACCCCTTGAAATTTTTCAATTATCCCCTCTATTTAAAAGATTTATTATTTTCAATAGCTATTTAGCAATATCAACACAAGCATTTCGCCATGCAAAACCATTACGCTTTAAATACGAAAACATTTCTGCAGTAGATAAGCTAAAAGTCATTAATATTATCGCGGGCAGTCATCAAGCTTTCCCCCTGAAAAAAGTCTGCCATACTGCCTATAAATACGCAGCTCATAAAAGCAGGGGCAGACAGTGGTCTTTTATGTTTTTGACCGAGGTATCAGGCAAGAGGAGTCACTTTCTCGGCTGCTGCAACAACAGCAAGCGAGAGAAGTGCAAGCCACGGCGCGGACTCGCAAGGCGGATAAAAAAACACGCCCTCACCCCCATACCGGCACTGGTGCTTCGGCCTATAAAGAGTCGCAAAAAGAAAAACCCCGCCAACCGGTCATTGTTGTTGCTCAGGTTATGTCATCGCCAGTGACGATGATTTCAGACCGCGCACTGCTTCATGAGGTTTGGCAACTTTTCCAACGCCACTCTTTTCGTCACATTCCCATTATTGATCAAAACTCGCATATTAAAGCCATCGTGAGCGACAATGATATTTTGCGTCATACCTCCAACCTGAATCCTACCCACTCAACAAAAACCGCATTGCCAAATACGCTAATTATGGAAATTGCCCAAACACGGGTATTCAGCGTCTCGCCCAGCACGGGAATTCGTGAAGTGGCCGACTTAATGATTAACCGCCAAATCAGCTGCTTACCCGTTGTCAATGAAGCAAATCACGTGGAAGGCATTGTCACCCGCACGGACATTCTGCATGCCCTGGTGAATCAAGCGCCTATCGAGCTGTGGGTATAAAGGCGTTTATATAGCGCAGCCCCCTGTGCTGGGGTAAAATAGCCGGTTTACTCATCCCCCGACTCATTCATTAGAGGTGCCTACCATGTTCAGCCGCTCCATGACCATTGCCGAGTTCGATCCCGATATTGCTGACGCCATAGAAAAAGAGGCGCAACGGCAGGAAGCGCACATTGAGCTAATTGCTTCTGAAAACTATACCAGCCCACGGGTAATGGAAGCTCAGGGCTCTCAACTCACCAATAAATACGCAGAGGGCTATCCGGGTAAACGTTACTACGGCGGCTGTGAGTTTGTAGATGTGGTGGAGCAACTGGCCATTGATAGGGCTAAAGCACTGTTCGGTGCAGATTACGCCAACGTACAACCTCACTCCGGCTCCCAGGCCAACGCTGCGGTCTATATGGCGTTGCTGGAACCCGGTGATACGGTGCTGGGCATGAGCCTGGCGGATGGCGGGCACTTAACCCACGGTTCCAAAGTGAATTTTTCCGGAAAGATCTATCACGCGGTGCAATATGGTTTAAACGCCGAGACAGGTGAAATTGATTACGAAGACGTTGCAGCACTGGCCCGTGAACACAAACCCAAAATGATCATGGCGGGTTTTTCTGCTTATTCCCAAGTGTTGGATTGGCAGCGTTTTCGAGACATTGCCGATGAAGTGGGTGCTTATCTGGTGGTCGATATGGCACACGTCGCTGGCCTGGTGGCGGCGGGTGAATACCCCAACCCCACACAAATTGCCGATGTAACCACCTCCACCACCCATAAAACCTTGGGCGGCCCCCGTGGCGGACTAATTCTGGCCAAGGCAAACGAAGCCATTGAGAAAAAACTCAACTCCGCTGTATTCCCCGGCGGGCAAGGCGGCCCCTTGATGCACATCATCGCGGCCAAGGCGATTTGTTTTAAAGAAGCCATGGAGCCAGAGTTTAAGGTGTATCAAAAACAAGTGGTACAAAATGCCCAAACCATGGCCCGCGTCTTTAAAGAGCGTGGCTATAACATTGTTTCCAACGGCACCCAGAACCATCTTTTCCTACTCGATCTGGTAGATAAAGACATCACCGGTAAAGATGCCGATGCGGCATTGGGCCGCGCGCATATCACCGTCAACAAAAATGCCGTGCCCAACGACCCTCGCTCACCCTTTGTGACCAGCGGTTTACGCATTGGCTCCCCCGCCATCACCCGTCGCGGTTTTGGCGAACAGGAAAGCGCCGAACTCACCGGCTGGATGTGCGACATTCTCGATAACATCGAAAACGAAGCCACCATTGATGCGGTACGCGGCAAAGTCTCCGAGCTCTGTGCTCGCTTTCCCGTTTACGAGAAATAGACCATGCATTGTCCCTTCTGCCGCGCACAGGAAACCAAAGTGCTGGACTCCCGCTTAGTGGCAGAGGGTGCGCAGGTGCGCCGCCGCCGAGAATGCCTCAGCTGCGGCGAGCGCTTTACCACCTTTGAAAGCGCTGAGCTAGCCATGCCGCGTGTCGTCAAACAAGATGGCACCTACCAACACTTTGATGACGAAAAACTTCGCCGGGGCATGTCCCGCGCACTGGAAAAGCGCCCCGTTAGCATGGAGCAAATCGACGCAGCCCTGAACCGCATCAAAAATGACTTGCGCGCCACGGGCGAAAGAGAAATAGACGCCTCCCTCATCGGGGAATTGGTCATGAAAACATTGAAAGAACTGGATGAAGTGGCCTATGTGCGCTTCGCATCGGTCTACCGAAGCTTTCAGGATATTGAAGAGTTTCGCAAAGAACTCGACAAACTGCAGAAGCCGGACTCCTGAAGCCGCTCTGCCCAAAGAGCACACCAAGCACTATGCAAGCCTTTCTAAAACAACTGCCCCGTCACTTTAGCCCACACGATACCGAGGCCATGGCATTGGCTATTCAACTGGCACGGCATGGGCTGTACACCACCTCACCCAATCCCCGTGTTGGCTGCGTACTCAGCAAAAACGGCAATATTATTGCCAGTGGTTGGCACCAGCAGGCTGGCGGCAAACATGCTGAAATTGAAGCGCTAAGCCAAGCTGGCGAACAAGCCAGGGGGGCCACCGCTTATGTCACGTTGGAACCATGCAGTCATCACGGCAAGACACCCCCCTGCGCCGACGCGCTAATCAAAGCAGGGGTAAAGCGTGTTGTCGCCGCCATGGTTGACCCGAACCCGCAGGTGGCAGGCAATGGCCTTAAAGCACTGCATGATGCAGGCATTGAAACGAACTGGGGGCTACTCGAAGAAGACGCCAAAGCGCTGAATCCCGGCTTTATAAAGCGCATGCTGCACCAACAACCCTTGCTGCGTGTAAAAATGGCCACCAGCCTGGATGGCCGGACGGCCATGGCCTCGGGTGAAAGCAAATGGATCACTGGCCCGGCGGCAAGGGCCGATGTGCAACGCTGGCGCGCCCAAAGTTGCGCTATTGTAATGGGGGTGGATTCGGTGCTCAGTGACGACCCGTCCATGACGGTGCGCCAATCAGACTGGCTGGGGGAGTCACCCGAGCTTTGGCAGCAGCAGGCCATTCGCCAGCCTTTACGCATTGTGCTGGACAGCCAGTGCCGCATTCCTCTAAACGCTAAACTGTTTCAACAGGCCGGAAAAACAGCCATCGCCACTACCGAAAACAGTCTTAAGCAGCATGGGGATAAAATTTCCCAATTACAGAATTTAGGCCATGAAGTGATCATCACCAATAAAAGCGGCCAGATAAACCTAGCACCTTTATTACGAGAACTGGCAAAAAGAGAGATAAATGAAGTGCTGGTAGAAACCGGCCCCACGCTGGCAGGTGCCTTTATGCAGGCTGGATTAGTCGATGAATTGATCTTATATATGGCCCCTAAGCTCATGGGCCATGCAGCAAAGCCAAGCTTAAGCCTGCCCGGGCTAGATAAAATGAGCGACTGCTTACAACTCAATCTCAAAGATATACGGCAAGTGGGTGAAGATTTGCGTATAATTGCCAGCCCCTCTCCCATAGCGCCCGAAGCGTCATAAAGAAAACGGCACCGAGACCCCATGTTTACAGGAATCATCAACGCCATAGGCCATATTCAAGCCATCACCCCCATGGGTGGGGACCTGCGTCTGCGCATTGCAGCAGGCAAGCTGGATATGTCCAACGTTGCACTGGGAGACAGCATTGCCACTAATGGTATCTGCCTCACGGTGGTGGAATTACCGGGGGACGGTTTTTGGGCGGATGTTTCCTGCGAAACACTTAACCATTCCACCTTAAAACACTTATCCAAAGGTGATCGCGTCAATTTAGAAAAAGCCCTGACACCTTCTACACCAATGGGGGGGCATATTGTTAGCGGCCATGCGGATGGCATTGGCGAAGTCGTCACACACTCTATGGACGGCCGCTCCCATCGCTACACTGTTAAAGCGCCAAGCGAACTCAGTCGCTACATCGCCAAAAAAGGCTCCATTTGCCTTGATGGCGTCAGCCTGACCACCAATGACGTTGACGGTGACCTTTTTTATCTTAATATCGTTCCTCATACTGTCCAGCAAACCACGCTTAACGAATGGCAAACCGGGCGAAAAATAAATATTGAAGTTGATGTGGTGGCGCGCTACCTTGAGCGCCTGCTACCCGGCACCGGTGAGCCAGCGGCGAAAAACACCCTCAGTTTTGATTTTCTAGCCCAACACGGCTTTGTAAAATAACTGCTTATGCGTAATAAGCCAGGTACAAAAAAACAATGAAACTAAACTCAGTCGAAGAAATTATTGAAGATATCCGTCGCGGCAAAATGGTCGTATTAATGGACGACGAAGACCGCGAGAATGAAGGTGACCTTATTATGGCCGCCCCACTGGTGCGCGCCGAAGATATCAATTTTATGGCCACCCATGCACGTGGACTGATTTGCCTCACCATCACCCAAGATCGTTGCGAACGCCTCAACCTTCCTTTAATGGTGCAAGATAACCAAGACGCCCACGGCACCGCCTTCACTCTTTCCATTGAGGCACGAGAAGGCGTCACCACCGGTATTTCTGCCGCCGATCGCGCCCAAACCATTCGCGTTGCCACCGCACGGGATGCCCGCCCCGACGACATCGTACAACCCGGCCACATTTTCCCCCTTATGGCCCAGCCCGGCGGCGTACTGTTTCGCGCTGGACACACTGAAGCAGGGTGTGACCTCTCCCGTTTAGCCGGTCTCGACCCCTCTGCCGTGATCGTGGAAATCATGAATGAAGACGGCACCATGGCACGCCGCCCCGATCTGGAAGTCTTCGCTGAAGAGCACGGCCTGAAAATCGGCACCATTGCCGATTTAATCCAATATCGCATGAGCAATGAAAAAACCGTTGATCGCATTTTTGACCGCTCGATTGAAACCGCTTACGGCACTTTCCGCGCCATCGGTTATAAAGACCAAGTGGACGGCGGCGCCCATCTCGCTTTGGTCAAAGGCGATCTCGGCAAAAGCGAATCTCCCTTGGTGCGTGTGCATGTCCCCGATACCCTGCGCGACCTGATTAAAACCCAGCATCCAGAACAAAGCTGGAACTTTGACAGCGCCATGCAGCGACTCGCAGAAGAAGAAGCCGGAGCAATTGTATTAATTGGCCACGATGAAAACCCGTCTCATCTAGTACAACGCTTGGAAAACTACTGCGCAGGCACAACAGCCCCCAGCAATAGCAGCAGCGGCGTTCGCACTATTGGTACCGGCTCGCAAATATTGCGCGACCTCGGTATCCATAAAATGCGCCTGCTCAGCTCTCCCATGCGCTACAGCGCCATTTCAGGCTTTGATCTCGAAATCACCGAATTCATCCCCTTTCAAAAATAACGCAGCAAGCAGGTAAATCTTATGCAAACAATCAACACCATCGAAGGCGACTTCGTTACAGTCGCCGGAAACTATGCCCTGGTTGTGGGCCGTTTTAACAGCTTTGTCGTTGAAAGCCTGCTTGAAGGTGCCATCGATACCCTTACACGCCACGGCATAAAGCACGAACAAATTGAAATCATCCGCGTACCCGGTGCTTTTGAACTTCCTCTGGCAGTAAAAAAAGTGGCCGACAAGGGCAAGTACGATGCCATTATCGCCTTAGGTGCCGTGATCCGTGGTGGCACCCCTCACTTTGAATACGTGGCTGGGGAATGCGTAAAAGGCATTGCACAGGTTGCTTTGGATAGCGCTATTCCCGTTTCTTTTGGCGTACTCACTGTAGACACCATCGAGCAGGCCATCGAGCGTTCTGGCACCAAAGCCGGTAACAAAGGCGGAGAAGCCGCCCTTAGCGCAATGGAAATGGTCAGTCTGATTAAGAGTATCGACGCCCTGTGAACGATACCCCAAACCCAGCTCCAGCAAGTAAGCCCCGCCCAGCGGCACGGCGCAAAGCAAGACGCTTTGCCCTACAAGCCCTCTATCAATGGCATATTGCAGGAGGAAGCCTCAACAGAATCGAAGCACAATTCCGCAGCGAAAATGCCATGCATAAGGTGGATTTACCGTTTTTCCACGAACTGCTGCATGAGATTCCCGCCAACGTGGCAAGCCTCGATCAGCAGCTGGAGCCACTGCTAGACAGAAAGAAATCGGAACTGGGTGTTGTGGAGCTCAACGCACTGCGTATTGGTGCCTACGAGTTATGCCACCGCATCGACATTCCCTACCGCGTGTGCATCAATGAAGGCGTTGAGCTGGCCAAAGTATTTGGTGCAGAAGACAGCTACCGCTTTGTTAATGGCGTGCTCGACAAACTGGCCCGACAAGTTCGCGACGTCGAGATAAAAGGCTAAGCCTAGACTAATCTAGTTGACCCCTTACACCTTCAGTAAGCGAATAAAACAAAGGAAATAGTGACTGTTTTCTCACATACCTATTCGGTGAACGCATGGCTGTCGAAGAATTTTCACTGATCGAGAGATACTTCAAAAGCAGCCAGGCCTCCCGCAATACCTCCGGCTTGGATGTTGGTATCGGTGATGATGCAGCCATTCTTAGTCCACCCGCTGGCCAACGCCTTTGCGTTGCGGTAGATACTCTGGTTTCGGGCATCCACTTCCCAGAAAACACCCCTGCCTGCGATATCGGCTACAAAGCGCTTGCGGTAAACCTGAGCGACCTTGCTGCAATGGGAGCCTCACCTTATGCTTTCACCCTTGCCCTCACACTTCCCGACACGAAAGAACACTGGTTGCAGGGTTTTAGTGAGGGACTACTTACCCTCGCTAAAGAACACCAAATAGCCCTAATTGGCGGGGACACCACCCGCGGCCCCCTGACTATTTCAGTACAGGTTCTCGGCCTACTCCCCTGCCAGCAAGGCTTATTACGCAGCGGCGCCAAGGTTGGGGACGATATTTATGTGTCCGGCAACATTGGTGATGCGAGTCTTGGGCTGCAAATACAGCAGGGTAAACTGATACCAGCAACCGAAGGCAAGCACCAACAGTACCTGCTTTCACGCTTAAATCGCCCCACCCCACGCATTGCGCTGGGGCAAGCGCTGCTCGATTTAGCCAACTCCGCCATTGATGTTTCCGATGGTTTACTGGTGGACTTAAAACATGTTCTCGATGCCAGCCAAGTGGGTGCGCGCATTAAGCTTGAAGCCATCCCGCTGTCCCCCGCTTATCAAGCCTGCACGGACAGCCAAAACGTGCCATCACTGCATCGCTATACACAAGCATTAGAAGCCGGCGATGATTATGAGTTGTGTTTTAGTGCAGCAAAAGAGAAACGAGAGCAGCTCAAAGCATTAAAGGGCCACATCCCCATCACCCGCATCGGCGAGATAATTAAAGAGAAAACCCTGCAATGCCTTGACGCAAATGGGGTCGAGTTCGACTATGATCCCCGTGGTTTTGAGCATTTTTAATTGAACCTAGAAACCGCAGTTGGCCGGCCCAAACTGGAAGTTTACATTTCTATAGTAAGTTATTTTGAAAATTGAGCTTTCACCTGTTGGGTGAGTCCACCTCCTCACTCGATAGCACGTTTATTGGGCCCGCTAATTTCGCAAAAAAAGCTCAGAATAGCCTGCTAATATTCACTTTTTTTACTGTATTATCGAACCCAATAAACGCACTCTCAAGCAAGTCCAACTGCGGCTTCTAGGTTAAAAGAGAAAGCTATGAGCAACATCCTTCCAGAAGGCAGTTTACGTCACCCGATTCATTTTCTGGCCCTTGGTTTTGGCAGCGGCACAGCGCCCTTTGCACCAGGCACCTTCGGAACACTTGCCGCCATTCCACTGTTCCTGGTTCTCGGGCAATTCGCCCTGCAAACCTACCTTATCATCCTGCTTGTTATCACCCTTGCAGGCATCTGGATCTGCGGAAAAACAGCCCACGACTGGGGAATTCACGACCACTCTGCCATTGTCTGGGATGAGTTTGCCGGTTTCCTGGTCACCATGATCGCCGCACCCATGGAGTGGAAGTGGATCGTGGTCGGCTTCTTACTCTTTCGCCTCTTCGACATCTGGAAACCTTACCCCATCAAAATGCTCGACACAGAGGTGAGCGGAGGTTTTGGCATCATGGTGGATGACCTGGTTGCTGGCCTCTATGCCCTGATCATCTTGCAGTTGCTGATACGCTATTTTTAAGCTGCGTAAAAGCGCTACTTACAAAGCTTGCAGCCTTTGGCCACCTCACTACTTTCCACATGACGAAATTTACGCTTACCATCTTGCCCTTTAGTAGGAACAAAACCAAACTGCCCTTGCTGCGTTTTTTCCTTTTCCTCTCCACTATCAACAGCCTTTACCTCAGGCTCTTGGCACTCTTTTTTTTTCTTCATCACACGCGTCTCCTGGAGAAAGCAAACCACTGGTATCGTTAGAGAGTTTCCTCCTACTGCAAAGAGACACCAAAAGTTTTAGAACAACCGCTCTTAGTCTACACTGACTATATCCTTCCAAGTATAAAATTTGTAAACCACTGATGAGCACGGACAAACGCAAAGCAAAACTCCTCAAGCTTCAAGAAAGGTATGCGCAAGAGCTACCTGGCAAAGTGAAAGAAATCTTTGTCACTTGGGAAAAGCTACTTGCAGACTGCGACAACGCGCAACTTTGGGAGCTAATGATCCGCCAACCGCACAGCCTGGCGGGCTCAGGAACCACTTTCGGTTATCCGGACATCACCCGTATTGCACGCGAGCTTGAAGAACTGGTAAAAAACTCGCAGCAGGACTCCCAGTCCAAAGGTTTCGCTAGTAAGGTTCAAGCCCTGATTATCGAGCTTGAAGCTGCCAGCAAACTCAAACCACAAGAAGCGACCTTAGCCCCCAGCTCAACACAAAACCAAAGTAAGCTGGGGGGAAAACACGCCCAAAGCACCATCTATTTACTGGATCAAACCGAGGCCAACGACCCCACTTTAACAAAACAGCTGAGCTTTTATGGCTATGAATTAATAGCCTTTCCAGACTCAAAAAGCCTTCGCCAAGCGATTCAAACACAACTGCCCTGCTGCTTTATCGTAAAAATTGCTGGCGATTATCAGCAAAGTTTTAAACAGGTCAAGCAGCTAAAAGAGATTAGTGGCAATAACACCCCCCTTATCGTTATCGCCAAAGAGAGCAGCACAGAATTGAGGCTGCTTGCTGTTCGAGCCGGTGCAAACGCCTTTTTTGACGAACCATTCAGAAGCATCCGGCTGATTGACAGCCTCGACCAGCTCACCGAAAGGGGAGAACACACCCCCTATCGCATCCTGATTGTTGATGATTCCCAAGCAACGGCTGACTACTACTCCTTATCTTTGCAAAATGCCGGCATGGAAACAGAGGTAGTAACGAAGCCCCTGGACATCATGCGCCACATGGTGGAGTTTGAACCCGACCTTATATTGATGGATTTGTATATGCCGGAGTGCTCCGGAGGTGAACTGTCTGAACTTATTCGCCAGCAAGAGGGCTACGTTGGCACACCTATTGTTTTTTTATCGGCAGAAACCAACCCAGAAGCCCAGATTGACGCCATGAGTTATGGTGCCGACGAGTTCTTAACCAAGCCAGTTAGAATACGTCACTTGGTTGCAGTGGTGAAAATCCGTGTGCAACGCTTCCGCCAGGTTAAATCCTTGATTGTCAGAGACAGCCTCACCGGCCTCTATAATCACACCCATACCAAAGAGCTACTGGAAAGAGAAACCAATCTGTCCAATCGTAATGGCAAACCCCTTCAGTTCGCCATGATTGATATTGATCATTTCAAGTTGGTCAACGACAACTATGGGCACCCCGTTGGCGACTCCGTCATCAAAATTCTTGCCCGACTTCTTAAACAAAGCCTGCGCAGCACCGATATTATCGGCCGCTATGGCGGAGAGGAGTTTGCAGTGATTCTGCCAGATACAAACGAGAAAGAGGCGGAGATTATTTTGAACAAAATCCGCCAGGATTTCAGTGAAATCGTGCTGACCTCCGAGCATGGAGATGTAAGGTGCACCTTCAGTGCAGGCATTGCTGGCTACCCAGCCCTGAAAAGCAGCGCGGACATCACCCAGTCAGCCGATGAAGCGCTGTACTTTTCCAAACGTAATGGCCGCAACCAGGTTAGCCTGAGCCAGCAAGAGGAAGCCCTTAGCACCGGAACAGAGGAATAAAAGAAATAGTCTAAACGTGTTCGCCTTTAATCCATCCCACAGGCCCTGCAACGTTCCCTTGATTTGAGCACTGAGGCCATTTTCATTTTCGGCTTTGCATCATATGATGTACTCTAGATCTTTTATAACAGCCTCCAACTAAGCTTTTTTCTCGGCAGGAAAAGAAACTACTCGATATACTTACTACGCCATCTATTCAAATACTCCTTTTCATCGGAAAGCTGGTTCGCTTTATGGAAATATCTTTTCGGCCACTGGAGTCAGCGACAAAGCACATCACCTCTGTATTAGCGATTCGCTCAAAAGAAAATCCTGGCGCGGAGATGGTGTAACCACCGGAAAACTGGATTTCAGGAAGAAAAATTTCTGTTGCCACCGCCACACTCGCATCCGCATCAAGCTCCACCTCGAACAAACCCCTCAAGGAATCAAAGCTTACTTTCTTAAGGATACCCTGAGTACAACGCACATAAGGACGCACAAAACCTTGAATAGCTCGCCCACCGCTATTAATATCCTCAATGTTGATTTTTTGATCGGGCGAATAAATACTGAGGTCTTCCTGATTCCAACCATCTCCTGCTGCAGTTGAATTGGAATTGCTAGCGGTATAATTCCACTGGGTGCTATTGAGCAGCAGCTCATCTAAGGCGTTATATAGAAGATCTTGTGATTCGATTTGGGCGCGCCAGGGTTTTTCAGAGCAATCCCCCTCCTTAAAAGCTTTGTAGGACTTCGCTCCGTTCATGTCAAAGGGAATTCCAAACTCACCAATTAACGTCGGACACCCTCCACCTGAAATTTCAGATTGACGCTTAACCTCGGAAAACTGTTCGACAAAATCTCGCTGACATCCGCTTCTTCCCACGCGGGGTTTTCCGCTTAAGAGATTAAAACCAAAGCGACTATTAAAACGTTTTAAAAGTAGCGTGCTCACGTCATAACAGTGGCCGGCATTAACCGTTCTCTCAGGTAAATTTTGGGGGAATGCCAGGTCGGAATCTTTTTTTAGTAAATCTGGTTCGATAAAAATAAACCAATCGGGATTTTCTTCACGTAATGCTGCGGCAACAGCTTGATAAAAATCGCCAAGGTAATCATGAGCAAATACCACGGGCTTGCCATCTACTTTTTGAAAGAAGTCATCTTGCAGCACTTTTGCTGAGCCGTCAGCATTGATGGTATAGGCTCCTGCCAACTGAAAAGGGTCGCGCTCAGCATCAAGCCATATTGAAGCGCCTTTTTTATTCACCGTCACGGTATCAGTTTGCGTGATGCCCAGCTTACGCAGCGAGATTGCCATATAGGGAACATCTATGCTCACGCCGTGGGATGCGCGCAAGGCATTAATAGGCGACCAAGCCAAACCCGGTAACACGGGGTCATCCGTTGCATCGTTCATCTTGGTGTGGCAGTAACTGAGCGACTTCCCTATCCAGCCCGCGTTGGGCTCATTAAGTGCGTCAAAGCCAATCACATTACCAAGGTGAGAAATACGTTTTGCCAACTCTTTTTGACAGTTAATAAAATGGCTCTGCAGGTAATCCTGTACATTTAGTCCGTCTATCTCACAGCCCGGCGCGAAATCCCGCCCGCCAAAAAATAGCGTCCACATAATGCCGTTGGCGGCGTAGGCATAATTTCTCACCCAGGACATTTGAGGGTAATTATCATCCTGACGTGGACGGGTATCGGAATAGTCATAACGCTGCTGCATAACAAAAGCGGCTTCGGCAGCATCAAACTTGCGGTAATCAAGCCCTACTTTTTCGAAACACCAACATGGTGCACCATCGCCACCGCTCATCCGGCTCCACACATCCTGGTGAAAATCCACATAGACATAAAAGCCGTGTTCACTGGCTTTTTCACATAGCTGGGCGAAATAATCGAGATAGGCCTCATCGTATTCACCGGGGCCGGCATGTTCTATCGCTTCCCAACTGGTGAGCAAGCGTAAGCAATTAAAACCCCAGTGGGCTAAGCGGGAAAAATGCTCATCGGCTTCCTTTAAGGAAAAGGGGCGACCGATAAAACTTACTTCACGGTGATCAGAAAAATCAGAGGGGAAATGTGTGCCGCCGTCGGGATAGGGAAGCTTGCAGTCACCCCCGAGATTAACGCCACGCAAAATAATATGTCGACCAAATTCGTCAACGAATCGATCACCAACAATTTTTAATTTGGATAAAGCCATGCTGCTCAGTTCCGTATGAGCCGGGCAGATCCTTAGTCAAGAAACCTTTCCAGCAGAAAATTAAGATACTGCTGCCCCTTTGGTGTGGGACCAAAGTCAGTTCCATCGTCCCACATCAGTCCTTCGCTCACAAGCTGACCTACTTTGCCTGCCACAGCAGACCACGGCAAACCAGTATGAGATGTGAATACCTCTCGACTTACGCCCCCTACAAGGCGTAAGGCATTAAGCATAAACTCGAACCCGAGGTCGCTTTTTTTTAAAATATTACTGCCTGCACAGTAGGCTTTATCTGGGTTTAAATAATCTGCCGGTGCGCGGGTTTTCCAGTAACGTTTTACCGTAAAAGGATCAGGCGTGGTAATTTTACCGTGTGCGCCCGGCCCCAGTGCCAGGTAGTCACCAAACTGCCAATAATTCAAATTATGAGCCGCGCGAAAGCCCTCTTGCCCATAGGCTGACACTTCATAATTATGAAACCCCGCTGCCTCAAGGCGCTGCTTCCCAGCAAGTTGCATATCCCAAATAAAATCATCATCGGGCAAGACAGGGCGATTTTTATAAAAATAGGTGTTCTGTTCTATGGTCAGCTGGTACCAGGAAATATGCTGGGGCCGAAGCTGTATGGCCTGATCGAGATCATCCATCGCCGCTTGTTGGCTTTGGCCCGACAGGGCAAACATCAGGTCGATATTAATATTATCGAAGCCCACCGCCTGAGCCATTTCCACAGCTCTGTGCGCCTCGTCACCATTATGAATACGACCAAGGTTTTGCAGATGCTGCTCTGAAAAAGATTGCACGCCAATGGACAAACGATTAATACCCACTTCGCGAAAACTAGCGAATTTTTCCTGCTCAAAGGTTCCGGGGTTGGCCTCAAGGGTAATTTCAATATCTGGAGTAAACTGAATTTTGGCAGCAAGGGCCGTTAATAAATGAGAATAAAAGCCCGCAGAAAGCAGGCTGGGTGTACCACCACCAATAAAAATAGAAACAAGCTTTCGGCCTTGTACGTGAACCAACTCCTGCTCCAGATCATCCAGAAGCGCCGCTAAAAATTCTTTTTCTGGTAAGTCGCCTCGGTGCTCATGGGAGTTAAAATCACAGTAAGGACATTTTCTTACACACCAGGGCGTATGAATATAAAGAGAGAGCGGGGGCAGTGTCATAGTTCAGCAGTCATTGTAGGAGCGATATTCACTCACCGTCGACCGATACAAAGGCTTCACGATATAAGCTTACAAACTTTGCCAGCGCCTGGCCACGATGGCTGATGCGGTTTTTTTCTGCCAGGGGTAATTCTGCAGCGGTGCAGCCTTGCTCTGGTAAATAAAAGATGGGGTCGTAACCAAAACCTTCATTGCCGGATACAGACTGGGCAATGCGCCCTAAGCACTTACCCACTGCAACGAGGGGCGTGGGGTCATCAGGAAATTGCACATAAACAATCGCGCAATAAAAATAAGCAGAACGATCTGCGCTGGGCACCTTGGCCAGTTCATTCAGTAATTTATCCACATTAGCCTGATCGGAAGCATGTTCACCGGCATATCGGGCTGAAAAGATCCCAGGCTGTCCGCCCAAAGCAGGAACGACAATGCCTGAATCATCAGCCATCGCAGGCATATTAGTTTGCCGAGAAGCATTACGTGCTTTAATCAGGGAGTTTTCAATAAAGCTCAGGCCATCTTCAGGAACATCAGTAACGCCCAGCTCTTTTTGGGAAACCAGCTCAAGATCAAACTCTTCGATCTTGGCGCGAATTTCCCGTATTTTTCCCTGATTACCACTGGCCATTACAATTTTACGCATTGATACTCCCCACTTACTCACAGAAACTTTTTCAGAAAACCGCGTTAAAAACGAGGGTAGGCCCAGGAAGGAGATCTTAGAATATAAATAAAGGCTGGGAGTCTTAATGCAGCAAGCAGGTCATTAACCACTTGCTGCCAAGATCAAGAAAGAGAAAGGAGCATTCTAATCAGCGTAGAATTTTTTCTGGAACTTAACGGTGTAAGGGGCTTTATTAGGATCAGGCTGAACCTTCACATCAAAGGTCAGTATCTCTTGGTTGTTAAAACGGAAAGAACCAAGATAATAAATAGCGTCACCTTCACGTATTTCCTTAAACTGCACTTTCTGCGTTTGCCCTAGTAAGTTCCTGGTAGTGCCGTTTACCACCGCCGTATGAGCTTTGGAGCTCTTACCTTCGGCCTTTAGTACAGCTATATTAATGACACCCTGGAAACGGCTGCGCACCAGCTGATAATGAGAGGATATCTCTGGTTTTAATACCGTGCTGCTAAAAGCACTGTAGTGAATTTTATAGTCACCACGTGTTTCTACCTGTTCGGCAAACACCAAAGAGCTACTTGTCACAATAATCAGTAAAAATAACCCTCTAATCATTTCTCTCATTGTACGCTTCCAAAATTAAGGTGAAAAATAGAGATAACTTCACTAAGCGACTGCAAGCACAGTCTTTGACATCAGCCTTTGTTATAACTCATCTGACTTTACTTGGTAACTCGGTAGATTGCCACCTCCCCCAGCAAATTGGGGAATAACCTTGATCCTATCCCAACTCGGTGCTTATGGTCTACAACCGTTCGGTTAATAATTTTTATCTGCTTGCGTCGGCACAGGCTTTCAAAGTCGTGAAAGGTACAAAGGTGAATATTAGGGGAGTTATACCAGGTATAGGGCAAGGTTTTGGAGACAGGCATACGGCCACGGGTCATTAAGTAGGCACGAATAGGCCAGTAACCAAAGTTTGGAAACGTAATAATCGTTTCGCGCCCCACACGCAACATTTCATCGAGTAGTCGGTCCGGCCGACGCACCGTTTGTAAAGCCTGAGTCATTACCACGGTATCAAATGCAGCATCATCAAAGTTATCGACCCCTTTGTTCAAGTCCTGCTGGATAACATTCACACCTGATGCAACACAGCGGGCAATGTTAGCCGAATCAATTTCTAGCCCATAAGCTTTAACGCTACGCTGTTTTTGTAGAATGTCGAGTAAAGTGCCATCACCGCAACCCATATCCAGAACTCTGGAATCAGGCTGAATCCAGTCAAGAATTATTTCAAAATCAGCTCGCATGACACAACCCCTCACTTTCCTGGGCCACTCGCTTCATGTAGGCATCAAATATGGCAAGATAGTCAGGAATAGGCAGCAGGAAGGAGTCGTGCCCTTGCGGCGCATCTATTTCTGCATAACTCACATCTTTGCCCGTCGCAACAAGTGCATTCACCAGCTCTTGCGAGCGTTCTGGGGAAAAACGCCAATCGGTGGTAAAAGACATCACCAAGAAATCACACTGCGCCTGCGCCATCACATCGTTTAGACCCACATCTTTGTCGCGTGTAGGGTCAAAGTAATCCAGTGCTTTGGTCATCAGCAAGTAGGTATTGGCATCAAACTGTTTGGAGAACACTTCCCCTTGATGACGCAGATAACTCTCTACCTGAAACTCAATATCGTATCCAAAACGGAATTGACCCGTTCTTAAATCACGACCAAACTTTGCGTGCATGGCATCATCAGATAAGTAGGTGATATGCCCCACCATGCGGGCAAGTATCAAACCTCGTCGGGGGTAGGTGTCGTGCTCGTAATATCGACCGCCATGGAAGTCGGGATCGGATAAGATGGATTGCCTGGCCACCTCATTAAAGGCGATATTTTGTGCGCTGAGTTTTGGTGCTGAGGCAATCACTACGGCATGCCTCAATAACTCAGGGTAATCGACTGACCACTGCAGCACCTGCATCCCACCAAGGCTACCGCCAACCACTGCCGCCCAGCAGTCTATTTTGAGAGCATCCATGAGTTTTTTCTGACTTTTAACCCAGTCTTCCACCGTCATCAGGGGAAAATCAGGGCCGTAGTTTTTACCCGTTTCAGGGTTGATACTCATGGGGCCGCTGCTACCGTGGCAACCGCCAAGATTATTTGGGCAAACTACAAAAAACTTATTGGTATCAATCACTTTCCCAGGCCCTACACAGGTTTCCCACCACCCAGGCTTACGGTCTTCCATGCTGTGATAACCGGCAACATGATGATGTCCACTTAAGGCGTGGCAGATCAGTATGGCGTTGCTACCCTTTGCGTTGAGCTGCCCGTAGCTTTCATAAACCAACTCATAGTGATCCAGCGTACGTCCACACGCCAGCGTCAAGGGCTCATCAAACTGCATGACCTGCGGGGCAACAAGGCCCACAGAGTTATCGGGTATTTGTTCAGGCATCTTCGCTAACAGGATCCAAGGGTTACGGCGTCATAAGGAAGAAAGTCTACCATGATTAAACACAAGACCATGAAAATGATTGCCCCTGAAGCCCTCTTGTCATTGGAGCAGAGGCGGCTCTTGAACCCGCAGAATAAAAGTGTGTAACTCCTGTTTTTTTTCATCTGTGCGCACAATCAGCTTATCCAGAGCCGCAAGCTGTTCTTGTGTCTTTTTCCCCGCTTCCGAAAACTGTTTACATTGCGCAATCTGATTTTCGAGGAAACCCTTTTTTTCACGAGTATGGAGTATCAAAGGTTGCAGTGCCAACCTCAGCCAGAGGTTTGCGTCCTCTGCCGCATCAGCAAAAATATTTTCCACTTCCAGGACAACACTATTAAAAAAACGTTGCGTGGCTTTGCCTTGGCTCAGCAACAGAACATTCAAGCGGGAGTGGGAAGCCAGCGCCTGTTTTTCAATAAGATCGAGCTTTTCCAGCAACCCGGCTATTGCAAACACAGGCGGCTTCAGCTCCACGCCAGTGCTTTCAAGCTTTTTGTAATCAAAATAAATCTGCTGAATTTCCAGGTCAATTTCTGCAGCCTCAAGCTCCTGGCGTTGAAGGTCAGTTTTTGCCTTAACGAAAAAATTTTTGATGGCCGTACTCATGCCAAGGCTGGTCCAGCTTTCCTTTAACTCTTTTTTAAGTTGCTCTCTATATCGTTCAATATGCTCTTTCTGAACTGTACGCAACAAGACCTTCCTTTGATGCACCAGCACATCACGGCTGCGCTTTAATAGCTCCAACTGCTGCTGATAGTACAGCTGCGTCTGCTTGGCATTTTTCACATGTAATT